>JAHJKL010000011.1 GCA_018822365.1 Candidatus Margulisiibacteriota bacterium | reverse complement strand
TAAGATCGAATCGGAATTGTCAGGTTTGAGCTGGAAAGAACGGAGCTTGAAATTAAAAGAGATGAGCGAGAAGGCTAATTTGCTTGGTTATAAGGACTCTCTTGCTTCCTCGTCCGGCTACGATAGTTATCTTTCCGACGAGTATTATGAGTTTGTCCCGATTACTTACCCACAGCAGGCGAGCGGGAATCAGGGGGGGCTCGACTTCTCTAACGACCGGACAGTGGTTAGAGCTCATACTGACCTTGTCTATTCCAGCGACGGTAATCCTCAATCTCCCTTTATCTTCAGCTGGCCGTGGCAAGAGAGCGAATATGCCACTTTTACCGCCAGTCAGACCGCTCAACAAAGAAAGCTGGACAAGGAGCTTGGCGGCGAGCCCCAAAACTACACCGGTCCGACTATCGCCGGGACCTGGTGGAAACTTGATCTGGCCCAGGTTAACCAGCGGCGGCTCGACCAAAACAACTCCGTTGTTTCTACCGGACAGCTCCATTACAATAAAACCTCAAAACGGGGGGAATGGAGCTCCCGGGCGATCGATCAAATCCTCGTTTTACCGGATTATGTTTACGACAAAATATTCCAGGTCGAAAGTAATACTCCGGGGATCAATGTTTCTTTGACTTCATCCTCTCCCAGCGCGGTCGTTAACGCCGAGGACCAGGATATTAATGGCTTCCCCTGGACAACTGCCGACGATACTAACTTGCTTGCGAGCCGGGGCTATATCAAGAGCCCTTCTCTTGCGTTCAATCCCGACGCTTTCCGGTCGAGACGCCCCCTTAAAATCGCTTCCGCTTACAGAATTGCCGATGATTGCCAATCGGCTGTCGCGGCAAAATTCACTTTCCTGAAAAAACACCCCTGGGAGCCGGACAACTTTGACAGTCCGGTCGATAACCCCAATCTTGAGATCGATCGCTGGGAAGTATTAATAAAAGATAAAAGCGGCGCGGTCAATAAAGATATTGTTCTTGAAGGGATCACCGCCGGAGCCAAGCGCCTGGACGATACTCTCGCCCTTAAGCTAAAGCTTGACGCTTCCGAAGCCCGCTTTGTTGAGGTAAGCGGCTTTGCCCCCGGTCCCTACGAATTGCAGTATTACGACGGCAAGAGCTGGCAGTCGATCGCTCAATCGTTTGACGAAGCCCCGACCAGCGGACGGCTCGCCTGGTGGAACGTCTCCCGCTTGAACGGCGATTACACGATCCTCCTCCGCTCCGGCAGTTTTATCGCCACCCAAAACATTTCGATTGGTACGCTGATCAAAAAAGAAACTGGCGGCGACGCCTGGAGCGCCTACAAACGGGCCCAGCTCAAATTCCCTCCTCGCGCGTTCGGCGATCGCGACCAGCTGGCGACGGTTACGCCGGTGACGATGAAAGAAATTAAGATCCGCAGTAAGCCGATTATTTTGACCTCCGGGCCGATCGTGGAGATAAAACCATCTCCCTGGAAATTTACGGTCAGTTCCCTGGAAGGGGTTGACCTGCGGCCGACCCTCCGTTTTATTTATACCTTTGAGGAATTGAAAGAGCTGGGGGCCTGGAATGGCGCGGGGGAGCCGAATAATCTCCCCTGGAATATCCACCAGGTGACGGAGGCGGGGGATCTGCAGATCATTTCCGACAACCAGCAGACGATCGAAGAGAATAACGGCGAAAAGCAATATGTCTTTTACGCGGCTCTCGACCATTTTTCGACCTACGCTCTTCTTCCCGGCAAATTTAAGCTTTCCGCGCCGATCGTCCTGGCCGACCGTTATGTTACCAATAAAAACAGCGTGACTATTTACGGTACGGCAGAGCCAGGCTCGGTCTTAGCCCTCGCGGTTGTCTCGATGCCTGGATCCCTCGAAACCTTGGCTAAAACAACCCCTGATGAGCATGGTAATTATCATTTTACCGCGGTGCCGCTTACTAAAGAAGGACTGAACCGCTTTTTTGTCACTGCTCACCCTCAAGGAAATTCGGAGATCTTCACTTGCGGCGATGTTGAGGTAGTTAAGGACACAGCCCCGCCGACGGTCGGCATAACTCCAAATCTTTGCGCCTTTTCCCCTAACGGCGATGGGAAATACGATAGTGTCGATTACCTTCTGACGATCAATGAAAAAGGGAAAATATACTTGGGGGTTAAGAGCGAATCAAGCGACCTGATCAATATCGACGCGCCGCTTCCGGCGGAAAAAGAACTTAAGGTTAATTGGTCAAATGAAGGTTTTAAGCTATATCGCCGGGATGACGCGACCGGCCTTTGGGCCCTATATTCCCAACTTCCAAATCCTGCCAACCTGGTGGATGGGGAATATTCTGTGGTTGGTTACGCCATCGATGAAGCGGGGAATATTTCCGAGAACGTCATGGTTAAGACCGTGATCGACCTTACTCCGCCAAAGGTCCTGGGTTTGAATACTGCGCCAAACCCGTTCACCCCCAACGATGATGGGGTAAAAGATACGACCGATTTTTGGTATAAATTGAGCGAGCCCTCCGCGGTCAAGCTGGGGATTTATCGCGAAGACGGAGAGCTCTTCAAAAATGCCGAAGGGCAAACGGAGAACTTTTCTTATCCTGGTACCTTGGTACCTGGATCCCTTGGTCCATCTTCCGGTTCTTGGCAGTGGGACGGCCGCGGGAACAGCAATGAACTTCTCGGTGGAAGTTATTCATATAATATCTATGCCGAAGACTGGGTCGGCAACAACGTCTCTTCCGAAGTCAAAACGATCGTTGTCGACCGGGCGCCGACTTTGATTTCTTATGTTTACGCCGAGCCCGATCCCTTTTCTCCGGCGTCCGGCGCCGCGATAAAATACTATCTCGCCCGGGACGATCTTAAGGTCAATCTGGCGATAACCAATGGTGAGCAAATCGTCACAACTTTTCATGCTTCCCAGGGGAAAGGGGAACATGCCTTTTACTGGTCCGGCAGGGGAGGGGATGGGGAAAAAGTCAGCGACGGCTCATATTTGATCAAACTGGCTGTTATTGGCTCGGACGGAATTTCGGCGGAAGCAAGCAACACCGTCCGGGTCGACGGGACCGCGCCGACCGTTA
>JAHJKL010000010.1 GCA_018822365.1 Candidatus Margulisiibacteriota bacterium | reverse complement strand
CCGCCGGTCTTTGAGTAACTCCCCCAAACGCCGATCCCCGAACAGCGCTCATGATATAATTTGGCCCCGAACATCAGCGTAATCTCCAGCGAGTTGGCAACCTTCAGTTGATCAAGCGTCAACCCCGACGTTTCGGCCATCCCCTGAAAGAACTGTTTAAACCGGTCGGGATACGACTGATAGAATTCCTCGATAATCACCGAGTTGTTTTTGCCGCAGCCAATGTTGTACCTGTCTTTATAGGGGGCGACCAGGTCATAAACAGCACGGATATTGGGCGCCAGGAAATGACCGTATTGCCGCCCCATCTCCCGCCAGCTCCCGGTCAACACCACCGTCGGGACATAATCGTAGATGTATTTCGTCCCGCCTTCGAACGTCCCCCGCGGCCGTTCAGCCGCTCTCGCGAACCAAAAAAACAAGCCGATCACAACCAACAGGAGGAATAAGATAAGCATTAGTTTTTTCATGAAAGCAATTCTATCGCTCTTTTCTGCCGGCTACAAGAGCAAGCGGTAGCCGACCAGCGGCCAGGATGTTATAATTATTTACAAATGCGCTATCTATTATTCTGGATCTTAGTTTACACTCTGCTTTTATCTTTAAGCCAGATCTTCCTTAAACTGGGAATGAGCCGGATAGCCGGTTTTTCCCTGCAAAACATCAGAGAGGTCCTGCTGCTGACGGCCGCCCTGCTAAAAAACCCTTATTTTCTGCTGGGGATCGGGCTCATGGCCGCTTCTTTTCTTCTCTGGCTGGTCATTTTATCCTGGTTTAAACTAAGCCTGGTCTTCCCCCTGACCGCCCTGACCTATCTCTTTGTTGCTATTTTTTCTTATTTCATGCTTGGTGAAAAGCTGTTAATACAAAACTACGCGGGCATCGTCCTGATCGCTTTTGGGATTTTTTTTCTGCTGTATAAATAAAAGATGCGCGGCGTGAAAATCGT
Organism: Candidatus Margulisiibacteriota bacterium; assembly: GCA_018822365.1. Taxonomy (NCBI): domain Bacteria; kingdom Bacillati; phylum Candidatus Margulisiibacteriota; species Candidatus Margulisiibacteriota bacterium. The sequence continues at coordinate 28,120 of JAHJKL010000010.1, read as the reverse complement.
TGGGCTTATAAATACTATATTTTTTGGTTTTTTTTCAGCCGCTCAATTTCCTTCTCCAGCTCGATCATTTTTATTTCCCGGCCCACAGTTAACTGATAGAATTCTTCAAGGTCGGTTACTTTCTTCTTCAATTCCATATTCATCTGCTTGCGTTCGGTTATGTCCTCGGAGATCCCCAGCAGGAATTTTGTGGCCCCGTCTTCTCCCTTTACACAAACCTTATGGGTATGCAACAGACGCACCCCTTGCTTAGCCGTCGTAATTGGTTCTTCCGGAATATCCACCTTGCCTGTCGCCCCATCCAGGACTTCCCGGTCTTTGGCCATAAAGTTTGCCGCCTGTTCCGGCGGAAAAAGGTCCAGATTGTTCTTGCCCAGCAGGTCCTTGCGATCGTAGCCCAGGAGTTCTTCTCCCGCGCGATTGAAGATGACAAAACGAAGATCTTTTGCCTCTTTGAGGAAGATCATAAGCGGGATATTTTCCACGACCGTCTCAAAAAGTGTTTTTGATTCATTCAATTCTTCTTCGGCTTGCTTGCGCCTGGTAATATTATGCATGATCCAGAGTTCTCCGGCTTCCTTCCCCACGATCCCTTTCAGGGGTGACGTAGTGATCTCAAAATATAATTTCTGGCCGTTGCTATCGATCGCTTCAACCTCATAGGGCTCAACAGCAACTCCTTCTTTTCTGGTAGCAAAGTTGGCAACCATCAAGTCCACGCTTTCTTTCGTAAATTTACCGATCATAGCGTTTAATTTTTTGCCGACGATCTCCTCTCTTTTATAGCCGCTGATTAATTCAGCCTGCGGATTAAGATCAACTACAGTCCCAGACGTGTCAAGCTGGACCAGGATATCGGAGGATGAATCAAACAGGGATTTGTACCGCTCCGCAATATTTCTGGCTTCCGATTCGATCCGCTTGCGCTCGGTAATGTCGCGCTCGGTCGAGGCAATCCCAATTACTTCCCCCGTTTCGTCAACCAGTTTCGTTACGGTCAGCCAGACATCGAGCAGGCGCCCGTCTTTGGTCAGCCGCTGGGTTTCCAGTGACGAGACCTTTTCGCCGGCCAATAACCGGCGGTTGAAATCCTTTTGCTCGGCAGATTTATCAGGGGGAGTAAGGTCCCAGATATTTTTTTTCAGCGCTTCCTGCTCGCTGTAGCCATACATCAGCTCGGCGCCGCGGTTCCAGGCGGCGATCTTTCCCTCGAAATCCTGAATCGTGATCGCGTCGTTGGAGTCCCGCACCACTGTGACCATCCGGCTGGCTTCGTTCAGCCGCGCCTGCAGTTTTTGGTATTCACTATCAGGTAGTTCAACCATTTGCCAATAGTATACACCTTGGTGGGGGGGGGGGGCGGCGCAATGGCTTCGTGCGATGAAACCGCCGCCGTTGCCGGATTATTGCCGGATTATTGCCGGATTAATCAGGCAATGGTATAATATTTAAGGTCATGTATAAGCCTAATTATAAGATAACTCCGATCATTACCCGGCAGATCGCGGAGATCTCTTCCGCTAGAGAAACGATCTTAAATTCTCCTCTCCTGCCGAAAATTGAAATTCGCCTCAAAAAGGATGCCCTGATAAGTCGGTCGCACCATTCCACCTCCATTGAAGGGAACCGCTTATCAAAAGAAGAAGTGGCCGCGATCGTATCTGGCAGGAAAGTTGAAGCGCGGCCAAGAGACAAGCGGGAAGTGTCGAATTATATTTCCGCCTTAAAATTCATTGACAAACATGGCCGCCACATTCAACTCTTTACCCCGGCGGTCATTTTAAAACTTCACAACTTGATCACCAGGATCGTTCTGGCAAAAGATCAAGCCGGCCATTATCGAGACAAAATGGTTTATGTGGTTGATAGTTTCGGTCGGACGGTCTTTACGCCGCCCAAAGAGCATACTGTCTCCGACCTGGTCAAGGCACTATGCGCCTGGCTGAACTCCCAGGAAGCAAATGATCTATATCCGGTTTTGACGGCTGGCATTGCTCACTATGAACTTGTCAGGATCCATCCCTTCATTGATGGCAACGGCCGGGTGGCACGGGCACTGGCGACTTTAATTCTTTATCAATCAGGCTTTGATATTAAGGATTTCTTTGCGCTTGATGATTATTATAATGAGGACAGGCAAAGCTATTATTCTGCTTTGCAATCCGTTGATCCGGGCAAAATTGAAATAACGCAATGGCTTGAATACTTTATTGCCGGGGTGGCGCAACAAATGTCCTTCATCAAAGCCAAGGTCCAAAGCTTTAGCCGGGATCGTTTCCTGATAAAAAAGATCGGACAATTATGGCTAAATGAAAGACAGTGGCAATTTATTGAGCATTTGCAGGAGCAAAAAAGGGCCACCATAAAAGATTATCTCTCCCTGGTGAAAGAAGAAAAGGTCGCGGCCAGAACTGCCAGGCTGGACATTGAATTTCTGGTCAAGCATAAGATCGTCAAAAGGATTGGCAAAGGTCCCCAAACCGGCTATTCGCTGGCAATCTAAAATATGAACATCCTGGCCATCGAAACTTCATGCGATGAAACTTCCGCTGCTGTCGTGAAGGACGGGCGCGAGGTTTTATCTAACGTCATCGCCTCCCAGATCGAATTCCACAAAAAATACGGCGGGATCGTCCCGGAGGTCGCCTCCCGCCTCCACGCTGAATGCATCTCTCTCATCATTAAAGATGCTCTCGATCGGGCTGGAAAAGAGACCAAAGAGATCGACGCGATCGCCGTCACTTACGGCCCCGGGCTGGTCGGCTCCCTGATCGTCGGGGTCAGCGCCGCCAAAGCTCTTGCCTACTCCCTTAAAAAACCGCTCATCGGGGTAAATCACCTGGAAGGACATATTTACGCGAATTTTCTTGAGGGATCTAGTGACTCGATGCCTGGAACCCTTGATGCCTCTTTCCCTTTTATCACCCTGCTCGTTTCCGGCGGGCATACTTCATTAGTACTCGTTAAGGGGCATGGTGACTACGAAACGGTGGGGCAAACCAGGGACGACGCCGCGGGAGAGGCTTACGATAAAGTCGCCCGCTTCCTGAAGATCGGCTACCCCGGCGGACCGATCATTGATAAATTAGCTAAAGAGGGGAATCCTGATGCCATTCACTTTAAAAGGCCGATGATTGAAGAAGAGTTTGGCCTTGATTTCAGTTTCAGCGGACTGAAAACTGCAGTTGTTAATTACGTCAGTCGTCTCCCCGATCCCTCATCCCTCATCCCTGACCTTTGCGCTTCCTTCCAGGCCGCGGCCATCGACGTCCTGGTCGAAAAAAGCCTTAAAGCGGCCGAACTTTACAAATGCGAAACGATCGCCCTGGCCGGCGGAGTCTCGGCAAATTCAGCATTACGGCGGGAGTTGAAGGCAAAGGCAGAGGCGAAAGGGTTGGCCGTCCACATCCCCCCGTTTGAATACTGCACCGATAACGCCGCCATGATCGGCGCCGCTGGACATTATAAGCGCGATCATTCTTCATTTTCCCTTTCCCCGGTTGCCAGCGCCCGGATCTAACGATATAATCCCAGAAGATGCAGACTAAGCCTTTGAGCGACAAACAACTGCTGACCCTCTGGTTTGTCCAGCTCCGCTGGGCGGCGATCTTTTTTATGATGTTGATCGTCCTGACCATCTTTCTTTTCAACCGCAATCATCAGATATTTTTCTTGAGCTTTGTTGTGATCGGTTTTGCCGCCGGCTACAATATCACCTTCCCGGCCCTGGTCAAACGGTTCCCCGCCTTCAGCGAGAATATTTTATTCACCTACTTAAGGGCTTCGGCCGATATATTAGTCGTGACCATTCTTGTCCATTTTACCGGCGGGATCGAAAGCCCATTCACCTTCTTCTATCTTCTTGAGTTCGCCGCGATCTCCATATACAGCCTGGAGACGATCGCCTTCTTCCTCTCCGGACAAGCCGCCCTGTTATATTGGATAAATTGCGCTTTAGAAGCGTTTTCGATCATCCCCCATTTCCGGATGGTCGAAACTCCCGGCACCCTTTACTACAACCTGTCGTATATCACGTCCAAATCGCTCGCCCTCTTTTTCTCGTCTCTCCTGATAATTTACATCGTTTCTTATCTGGCCAGAAAACTGCGCGAAAAACAGCATCAGGTCGAGACTCTGTCGGTCGCCCAGGCCGACTTTATGCACATGGTCATGCACGAGACAAAGACCCCGCTGACCTCGATCCTGGGGTATACCGACCTGCTGATCAACAAAAGCCCGGCGGAAAACCAACGAGAACCTTTGGCGGTGATCAAGCGGCAGGCCAAACGGATCCTCAACATGGTCAACGACCTGTTAAGCCTGGCCCGGATCGAATCGGGCAAAATCAAGCTAAATAAAGTTGATTCCGACCTGCGCGATATTGCCGAACGCGCGATCGAAGAGGTCGACCCTCTGGTCAGGACCAGCGAGATCTCTATCGTCAAGGAATTTGAATCAAGTCTGCCGCTGGTCCAAATTGACGAAGACAGACTCCACGAAGTTTTTATTAACCTTCTTTCCAATGCCATCAAATTTTCAAACAAAGGGGGAAAGATCTTTGTTTCAATTTCACTGAACGGCCAGGAATTGACCGTGGCGGTCAGGGATGAAGGGTTAGGGGTGGAAAAGAAAGATTTGCCGCTGATCTTTGACAAATTTTACCGGGCCAGTAAAGAATCGGCCGAGAGAAAAGGGACCGGCCTGGGACTGGCCCTGTGCAGGTCGGTCGTTGAGCTTCATGGCGGCAGGATCTGGGTAGCTTCGGCCGGTCCCGGCCATGGCTCGGTCTTTTATTTTGCCCTTCCACTCCACTCTTGATATAATGCTTTTAACATGCGAATAAATGTCGAACATGTAGCTAAACTTGCCCGGCTTGGGCTGACCGACCCTGAAAAAGATCTTTTCGGTCCCCAGCTTTCGGCAATTTTAGACTATGCCGCGAATCTTAATAAGCTTGATACCGACAACATCCCCCCAACATCGCACGCGATCCCGGTCAAGAACGTTTTTCGGGAAGACCAGTCCTTCCCCTGCCCCAACGTCGTAGATATTTTAGCCAACGCGCCGGACCAGGCGGAGCAGATGTTCCGCGTCCCAAGGATAGTGGAATGACACAAACCTCTCACGAACTGCACGCCCTCCTGACCGGAAAAAAACTTAGTTCGTTGGAACTGACCGAAGCCCTTTTTGAGCGGATCAATTCGGTCGAAGCAAAAGTCAAAGCCTTTGTTTCCCTGACCAAAGAAGAAGCGCTGATCCAGGCGCGGGCGGCCGATGAGCGGTTAAAAACAGGCGAACAGGTCACGCCGCTGACCGGAATCCCGATCGCGATCAAAGATAATATGTGCACCCGGGGGATCCTGACCACCTGCAGTTCAAAGATCCTGAATAATTTCATCCCCTCATACGACGCGACCGTCGTCGCCCGGCTCAAGACAGCCGGCGCGGTGATCATCGGGAAAGCTAATATGGACGAGTTTGCCATGGGCTCTTCGACTGAGAATTCCGCCCTTTATCCCACCCGCAATCCCTGGGACCTGGGAACGGTCCCGGGAGGCTCCTCCGGAGGTTCCGCCGCGGCGGTCGCCGCCGATGAAGCGATCTTGGCGCTGGGTTCTGATACCGGCGGATCAATTCGCCAGCCGGCCGCTTTTTGCGGTGTGGTTGGTTTAAAGCCAACCTACGGCCGGGTCTCCCGCTTTGGGCTGGTCGCTTTTGCTTCGTCACTCGACCAGATCGGCCCACTGACCAAAGATGTGACCGACAGCGCCATCCTGCTCGGCGCGATCGCCGGCCGGGACGAAAAAGACTCTACCTCGGTCGATCTGCCGGTTCCCGATTACCGGAAAGCGCTGATCGACGACGTCAAAAAGGTCAAGGTCGGCCTGATCACCAACCTGCTTGGCGAAGGGATCGCGCCTGAAGTTAAACAGGCGGTCCAGGAGGCGGCCAAGACCCTGGAAAAGCTGGGGGCGGAGATAATTGAAGTCACCCTCCCTTCTTTTGAATACGCCGTTTCAACTTATTACCTGCTCGCCCCGGCCGAAGCCAGCTCCAACCTGGCCCGTTTTGACGGGGTCAAATACGGCCACCGGAGCAGCGGCGACAAGGATCTGCTCAACATGTATTACCATACCCGCCAGGAAGGTTTTGGCCAGGAGGTCAAACGCCGGATCATGATCGGGACCTACGCTTTATCGGCCGGTTATTATGACGCGTACTATTTAAAGGCGCTCAAGGTCAGGACCCTGATCAAACAAGACTTTGAAAAAGCGCTTGGCCAATGCGATGTCCTGCTCTCGCCGACGGCCCCGACCGTAGCTTTTAAGATCGGCGAAAAGACCGCCGATCCGCTCGCCATGTACCTTTCCGATATCGCGACCATTCCGGTCAACCTGGCCGGGCTTCCGGCCCTCTCTCTCCCCTGCGGTTTCGCCGGGGGCCTGCCGATCGGCTTGCAGATCATCGGAAAAGCTTTTGCCGAAGAAACAATCTTTCGGGTCGCGTATACTTACGAACAGAATACAAAATGGCACAATCAAAAACCAAAATTATAATTGCTAACAGGGAACCGCGGCGTTTAGCCGCTGGTTTTCTGTTAGCGCTCGCTCTACTGACTGGTGGCGCCGCCCTGGCCGCTCCCAGCGCGGAAGACATAAAAAGCTTCCCGGCGATCAACGGGGATGTGTCAGGAGTAGCGATCCCCGGCGTAAATTCTATCTCCATCAATGACAAGCAGGTCAAGGTCAACCCGGACAATACATTTTCCACCAGGGTCAGCCTGGCGGCTGGAGAAAAGTATCTCATCCTCAAGATCAATTACACCGGCCTGAGAGTGATCAAAAAATATCTCGTCCTTCGCTCCGAAAAGAGCAAGCAATTCAAGGTCTTTGTTCCCAAGCAGGAGATCGAAACCCCGATCAAAGTCGCGCAGGCGGTAAAAAAACCGGTCAAAAAGAAAAAGGTCAAGACCAAAAAAGAGATCGAAAAGCTAAAACAGGCGATCCTGGCCAAAGAGCGGATGGAAAAGATCGAGAAGGAACGGAAAACCTATGACTTTGCCGGGAGCGAGTTTGGCCAGGGGACGGAAACACTGCGGGGACTGACCACCGCCATTGAGACCGACAATTACGGTTTAAAGATAAGATCGCCCAAGGGTTCGCTCGCCTATCTCAAGGAACTGCTGCGGACCCCGAATTTTTACGACCGCTACTGGAAGCCGCGCTGGAAAGACCGTCCTGTCAGCGCCGAGATCAATGCCCTGCTGAAAGCAACCCGGGGCTACCGCGGCAAGCCGTTCTCCTCCCTGACAGCGGAACAGCAAATGAACATCATGAAGCTGAACCGGCTTCTGCTGGAGATAACTTATCCCGGACTTTGCCCGATCAGCGAGCTCAAGCGGCTGGTCATTGACGAATCATGGATGAGCGAGATCCCGCTCAAGAACAACGGTTACATCTATGTCTGGGAATTCAGCCACGGCAAGCTCCTGGTCCTGAAAGTGATCAGTCAGAAGTTTTCGGCTGATATCTATATCCCGCTGACCGAGGAATGGTTCAGCCTGCAAGACCTTTCATATAAAGACCTTAAAGAACTGATCTCGAAACCGGTCTGGGAGCTGGACTCTTTTAAAGAGGTAAAAAAATGAGTTACGAAACAGTGATCGGGCTGGAAACCCACGCCCAGATATTGACCGCCAGCAAGATGTTCTGCTCCTGCTCGATCAAATTCGGCAATGAACCGAATTCAAACATCTGTCCGGTCTGCACCGGCCAGCCGGGCTCTCTGCCGGTCGTCAACAAAAAAGCGATCGAGCTGGCGATCAAGGCGGCCCTCGCCCTGAACTGCCGGATAGAACCGAGCAGTATCTTTGCCCGCAAGAACTATTTTTACCCCGACCTGCCAAAAGGTTACCAGATCTCCCAGTACGACCGGCCTTTAGCGACCGGCGGATATCTTGAGATCGTGGTTGACGGGGTCAAAAAACGGATCGGGATTACCCGCCTCCACCTGGAAGAAGACGCCGGCAAACTGGTCCACGTCGGGGCCGATAGAATAATGGGGGCCGAAGAGTCGCTGGTTGATTACAACCGGGGCGGCACCCCGCTGATGGAGATCGTCACCGAACCTGATCTCCGCTCGGCCAGAGAAGCGGCGGTCTACGCCGAAACGCTCGCCTCCCTCCTCCGCTACATCGAAGTTTGCGATGCCAAGATGGAAGAAGGGTCGCTTCGCTGCGACGCCAATGTCTCCATTCGTCCCCCTGGCCAAAAAGAGTTCGGGACCAAGACGGAGGTCAAGAACATGAACTCATTCAAGGCGATCGAGAAAGCGATCGTCGCCGAAGAGAACCGCCAGGCCGGGATATTGAATGATGGCGGCAAGGTTAGCCAGGAGACCCGCTTCTACTCCGAAGAGACCAACACGACCTCGGGGATGCGGAGCAAAGAAGAAGCCCATGATTACCGGTATTTCCCTGAACCCGACCTCCCCCCGATAGAGCCGTCAGCCGAATGGATCGAAGAGATAAGAAAAACCCTGGGTGAATTGCCGGGATCGCGCCAGGTCCGCCTGATCAATGATTTTGGCTTGAACGCCGAGAGCGCCGGGATCCTGGTTTACGATAAAGCGCTGGCGGGCTTTTTTGAAGAAACGGTAAAACTGTTCCCCAAAGGACCGGTCGTCGCCAACTGGCTGACCAGCGAAGTTACCGCATACCTCAAAGAAAAGAAGAAGGCTATTCCCGAGATCAACCTCACCCCCCCGCAATTGGCCGAGCTATTAAAGCTTATTGAAGAAGGGACCTTGAGTGGAAAACTCGCAAAAAGCGTCCTGGTCAAAGTTTTGGAAAGCGGCCGCCAGGTCAAAGAGGTCGTTGCCGAATCGGGAGGACAGATCAGCGATCAGGGTGAATTGGGCAAGATCATTCAAGATGTTATCGCGGGGAACGCCAAAGTTGTCGCCGACTTCAAGGGAGGAAAAGAGAGCGCCCTCACCTTCCTGGTCGGCCAGGTGATGAAGCTCTCCAAGGGTCGGGCCAACCCGGCACTGGCCAATAAACTGCTTAAAGAAGCGCTTGCCTAAAGCCGATCGAACCTGTCTAACAACTCTTGATACCGACTGATGTAACTTTGCCAGGCGGCAACATTGGCGGCTTCCCGGTTCCGGTTTTCATAGATAAAACCGATCTGCAGGATAAAGTAAGCCCCCTTCTTTAATTTTGCTATTTTCTCTGCGCGAGTCAGAGTTGGATCATACAATTTGGGGAGCGCTCTTTTCAGCCCATAGACCCGGCTTTTGCACCGGCCAAGCCAGGGCTCGCTAATATCGTCCTTTAAAAAGGTCCCTAATAAGCCGCCAAGCCGTCTTTCTATATAGCCAACCCAACGGGGATCGGATACCGCCCGCGGATCACCGAGGTCGTTAATAATAGAAACGGTGAATCTCATTAAATAACCAACGATCTTTTTCTCCGCTTCCTGCCTGATCTCTTTGATCCGCCTGGCCTGAGCCGTTAAAACCAGCTGGCGCAGATCGATCGTTTCTTCCGCTACTCCCAGCAAGCTTCGCGCCAGAGAGACCGCCTGATCGGAACCGACCAGGGTGACATGCAGGGCCGCCTCCAGTTCGACGCACGCTTTGTCTTTATGCCAGGCAAAGAACGAGGTGAAGCGATCATAAAGCTCCAGTAATTCCGGCCAATTCCCCAGCGGATCTGCCGCAACCACCCGGATCCGTTCCAGATAAACCTTGTTGTCCTCCAACTCCTGGGCAACCTTATCCTGCTCATGGTCGATCATCCGCAACAATTTTGCGGTCGAGACCCGGTGCGGGATCGACTCCCGGCGTAAAACCCCGCTCGGGGTCTGGCGATAGCCAACCTGGTTAATGATCCAAAACCCTTTGTCGTCACGAGTCTTTGAAGGCGATATCTTCCAATCCTGGGCCGGGCGGGCGCGGCGCAATCGGGCAACCATTTGCTCATCAAGCCGCTTGACCAGCCGCTGGGTTAAATACTGCAATCCGGCGTCAGCCGCAACATTATTCCCCCTGTCCCGCAAACAATTGACCGTTTTTCGCAGGCTTATTTTGTCGCGTTCTACGCTAAAAGGAAAATTGTCAATAAAATAAGCAAGCATAGAGCATATTTCTTGAAATGGATCGGCCGCCAGCGGCAACCCCTGTTTCCTGGCGGCGGAACGTGTTTCTCCTGCCTTATACAATTCCACCCTGACCCGCAGGATCGCTTTATAAAGGAACAATCCGCCGTATTCCGGGTCGCTGGTAAAAGCTCTCGTCTCTTTATTAAGGGCGGGGATCAAGTCCATCAGCGGCTGCGGTTGGTAACCAACAGCTTCTTTTTTGCCGCGCGGACGGTCGTTCTTAAGGCGGGCGACCCCATCGTTGATCGAAAACTTCAGCCCTTCTCTTGACAAACTAGCCGGAACCACGATCATTTCAATCGCACAATTAACGCCGCGCAAACCAGCCAGCGCTTTTTTGGTCTCCTGGGGATTAACCCTGGCCAACGCTTCAAGATTTGCCCGGGAAGAGTCGGTAATCCTGGCAGCGGTCCGCCTGACAATGTTCCCGACCGCCGCCTTGTATTTCTCGGTTCCCCTTCTTTCGATCCGTTGAAGCCGGAAGAACCTGGACCTTAGAGTATCAATTAATAAATGTTTCATGCTAATCCCCTTTCGTCACAATAAAACGATAATTTCAGTTGTGTTATAATTCAAACATGCAGTCAATCGCTTATCCGGTGGGGGAAAACCTTTACCTGAACATCACCAACCGCTGTACCAACGAGTGCACTTTCTGCATCCGGAACAAGGTCCGCGATTTTAACCAGAAATACGAGCTCTGGCTGGAAAAAGAGCCGTCAGTTGAAGAGATCATGGCGGCGATCGGCGACCCGAAAAGATATCCGCAGATCGTCTTTTGCGGCTACGGCGAGCCACTGATCCGGCTTGACGTCGTCAAAGAGGTCGCCAGTGCTATCCGGTCCCTGGCCCCTGGTCCCCCTCCCCTAATCAGGATCGATACTAACGGGACCGCCAACCTCTTTTGGGGAAAAAATATCCTGCCGGAGCTCAAAGGCTTGGTCGACGCGCTGTCGATCAGCCTGAACGCCCAGAATGCCGGGCTCTACAACAAAGTCTGCCTCCCCGCTCTGGGTGACAAAAGCTACGAGGCAGTGCTAGACTTTATTAAAGAAGCAAAAAAATATATCCCGGAAGTAGAGGCCTCGGTCGTTGCTTTGCCTGGAATAGATATTGAAGCTTGCCGACAGATCGCCGAAAATCTGGAAGCTAAGTTCCGGGTTCGGACCTATTATGAGGAGAAATATGTCAAATAACTTCGATCTGGCAATTTTGGGCGGCGGACCGGGAGGTTACGCCGCCGCGATCCGGGCCGCCCAGCTCGGCGCCAGGGTAGGCCTGATTGAGCAGGAGAAGGTCGGCGGGACCTGCCTCAACCGTGGGTGCATCCCGACCAAAGCGCTGATCGCCTGCACCAACTTTTACGAGCGGATGCAGAAGGCCGAGAGCCTCGGACTCTCCGCCCAAAACATTTCCATAGATTTCACTAAAGTCGTCGCCCGCAAGAACGAAGTCGTTGCCAAATTGGTAAAGGGATTAGCCGGACTGATCGAAAAGAACGGGATCGAGCTGATCAAAGGAAAAGGGACAGTCTTGGGACCGGATAAAATCGAGGTCGAGAAATCAGACGGTAGTAAGTTGTCAGTTGTTAGTTGTAAGTTAATCCTAGCCACCGGCTCCCACCCGGCCACACTCCCCGGCGTAGCTCATGACGGCAAAAAGTTCATCTGCAGTGACGAAGCGCTGGACCTCGCCTCCCCTCCCTCCCGGCTCGATATCATAGGCGGCGGGGTGATCGGGCTCCATTTCGCCATGATCTACAGCTCTCTGGGGACCGCTGTCACCATCTACGAAGCTCAACCAGAGATCTTGCCAGGGGTTGACGATGAGATCGTCGCCATGACCAGACGGCTCCTTAAGCGAAAAAAAGTCGAGGTCAAAACGGGGACTTTCTTCAACCCGAAAGAGACCGGCGATGTTTCTCTGATCTGCGTCGGACGGACTCCGAACCTTGCGGGGCTTGAAACCTTAAAGCTCAAGCTGGATGGGAAGCGGGTCTGGGTCAACGAAAAGATGGAAACCAGTCTCCCCGGCATTTACGCCGTCGGCGATTTGGTCAGCCTGAAGCAGTTCGCCCACGTCGGCTATGAACAGGGGATGATCGCCGCCGAGAACGCCCTCGGAGGGAACCGAACCTACAATTACGACTGTGTCCCCTACGGCATCTACACCCAGCCGGAGATCGCCGGGGTTGGTTTGACGGAAAAAGAAGCTCGGGCAACCCAACCCCATATCAAGACCGGCAAATTCCCGTTCGGAGCGCTCGGAATCGCCCAGGCAATGGGAGAGATCGAAGGGTTCGTCAAATTTGTCGCCGATAAAAACGGGAAGATCCTTGGAGTTCACATTATCGGCCCGGAAGCGACCGCCCTGATCGGGATGGCAACTCTGGCAATAAAAAACAATTTATCCATTGAACAGTTTGGCGCGACCTTCCAGGCCCATCCTTCATACCCCGAAGGGATGCAGGAAGCGGCGGAAGCAGCCTTAGCGCGGGCGCTGCATATTAACAATTAGACGATCAAGCTATTAGCCGTCATCGCTTTGGGGACCGGCAACCCCATCAGGGCAAGGACGGTCACGCCGATATCGGGGATGATCCCTTTTTCCTTCAGTTTAGCTTTTGTTCCCAAGGCCCAAAGTGGGACCGGATTGAGCGAATGCTGGGTGCTGACCACTTCTTTCCCCTTGTTCTCCATCTTCATCTCATCAGCGTTGCCATGATCGGCAGTAATGATAAAAATACCGCCTTTGGCCAACCAGGCGGGAACAAGTTTTTCCAGACACTTAGAAAGATCGGCGATCGCCTCGGTCGCGGCCGCCAGGTTGCCGGTGTGGCCAACCATATCGCCGTTCTGGAAATTGTGAACGATCAAAGAGTATTCTTTTTCGGCGATCGCTTTAAGAGAATAATCGGTTTCAAGATACGCGGTCATCTCCGGGACCCAGTCGTAATGCTTCCCTTCTTCGGTCCGCTCTTTAAGCGAAATATCCTGGGCCAGGTGTCGCTCCTCGCCGGGGAACGGGTCGCTCCGGCGGCCGGAGAACCAACCGGTAACGTGGGCGAATTTCTCTGGCCCGGCCAGACGAAGCTGGGTCAGCCCCGCTTTGGAAACGGTCTCCCCAACCGTTTCGGGAATCTCTTTCTCGGGAAAGGCGGTCAAAGCGTTAACCCCATGGTAATATTCGGTCATCGCCACAAAGACCGTCTGTTGCAATTTAGCGCGTAAAGCCTGGATTTGATCATAAGCTTGATCGCTGATCGGCTTGGTCCCTTTTTTGTAATTGAAGAACTTCTTGTCGGACTCGCAAAAAGCGGCAGTCAGCTGGATCGTCCGGTCCTGGCGGAAATTAAAGTAGATGATCGAGTCTTGCGGTCCCATCCCTTGATAATCGCCAATGACCGTCGGGCGGATAAACTCGTCGGTCTCGCCGCGCGAATATGACCCTTCAATAGCTTCTCTGGCGCTCCCCGTTTTATAATCACCGACCCCATTGACCAAGCATTTCATCGCCAGCAAGGTCTTGTCCCAGGAGGTATCACGATCCATCGCCAATTCTCTTCCCATGACCGTGGCGATCTTCACCCTATCACCTAATCCCAGCTCCCCGATCTTATCTTCCAACATCTTGAGATAGATCTCTCCCGCCGCCTTCGGGTTAGTGTCGCGGCCGTCGGTAAAAAGATGGATATAAATGGCCCGTAGCGCTTCCTTTTTAGCCAGTTCTAAAAGAGCAAAGAGATGTTTAATGCTGGCGTGGACCGTCCCGCTGTGTCCCTGCAGTAATCCCATTAAATGAAGGGCGCCGCCATTCTGTTTTACATTGCGGGCGGCAGCCATTAGCGCATCATTTGTAAAAAAGCTTCCGTCCTCGATCGCTACGTTGATCCGCTCGATCGACTGGTAGACAACCCGCCCCGCCCCCATATTAAGGTGATTGACCTCGGAATTCCCCATCGTTCCCTCCGGCAGGCCGACCGCCAGCCCGGAACACTCCAGTTTGGAGTATGGATGTTTTTCGAATAGCTCTTTAATGAAAGGGGCTTTCCCCTGTTCAATAGCATCGTAGATCGCGTTCTTCCGGCTCTTTTCGCCAATGGCGAAGCCGTCGAGGATGCATAAATAGACCGGAGTGGTTTTGCTCATAGTACTTGATATTATAGCAAACTTTGAAAAATACCGCCCGGCATGTTAAAATAGGTCCATTGGCATTATGCGGGAGTAGCTCAGTTGGTAGAGCACGACCTTGCCAAGGTCGGGGTCGCGAGTTCGAGCCTCGTCTCCCGCTAATAAATTTTGCTGGCGCAAAATTTAAGATGAAGAATTAAGAATTGAGGATTAAGGCAAGGAAAATAGTAATTATTTTATTAAAGCCAGCAAAATTTATTCCTTAATCCTTCATCTTAATTCTTAATCCTTTTTTTCATAATGAACAAAACGTACCCACATGAATTTTGGATATATTAAGGTTAAGGAACATGATTTCCGAACAGGAACAAAGCAAGCTTTATTTAGAGCTCGAAGAGATATCAAAAATGTTGGCTGGACTAATAAACAGTCAAAAATAAAAAAGAAAAGGAGATTTATCATGGTTAGATTAGCGGAAGAGTATTTTTTTATCGGTGAGAGGGCTACTTCAAAGGCGAGGATCGAAAAAATAATTGGCCGGCAAATTATGGATTCCCGCGGGAATCCGACGGTCGAAGTCGATGTTATCTTAAAGGACGGGACCCTGGGCCGGGCGGCAGTCCCTTCCGGCGCTTCGACAGGAACGAACGAAGCGCTTGAGCTTCGCGATAAAGACGACAAACGCTACGGCGGCAAAGGGGTCTACACCGCGGTCAAGAACATCAACGAAAAGATCGCCCCGAAACTGATCGGGATGCCAGCCCACCAGCAGCTCAAGATCGACAACCTGATGCTTGAGCTCGACGGGACCGAATTCAAGAGCAACCTTGGCGCCAACGCTTTGCTCGGCGTCTCTCTCGCCGTGGCCCAGGCGGCAGCCAAATCATACGGCCTCCCCCTATTCAAATATATCGGCGGAGACAACGCGACCATCCTCCCTGTTCCCAACATGAACGTCATGAACGGCGGCGCCCATGCCGGTTGGAACATTGAGCTTCAGGAATTTATGATCTCCCCCGCCGGAGTCGCTTCTTTCTCTGACGCTTTGCGGGTCGGGGCCGAAGTTTACCAGACCTTGAAAAAAGTCCTGAAAGACCGGGGCTTGGCAACTACCGTCGGTGACGAGGGTGGTTTTGCCCCCAAGCTGACCAAGAACGAAGAAGCGCTTCAGGTTATCATGGAAGCGATCGAAAAAGCCGGATACGCTCCCGGCAAAGATGTCTTCATTTCTCTCGACCCAGCCTCCAGCGAGTTTTTTAAAGATGGGAAATACCAGCTCAAGAGCGAAGGACGCGCCCTTTCTTCCGAAGAGATGGTAAATATGTATGTCGAGTGGTGCAACAAGTACCCGATCATCTCGATCGAAGACGGCTGTTCCGAAGCCGACTGGGACGGCTGGAAGCTCCTCACCGAGAAGCTTGGCGGCAAGATCCAGCTGGTCGGCGACGATCTCTTCGTCACCAACCCGACATTCCTTAAAAAAGGGATCAAGGCCAAAACTGCCAATTCTATTCTGATCAAACTCAACCAGATCGGCACCCTTTCCGAAACCCTTTATACCATGGAGATCGCCAAAAATGCCGGCTACACTTATATGACCTCCCACCGGAGCGGTGAGACCGAGGATACCACGATCGCCGACCTGGCGGTCGCCACCAACTCCGGCCAGATCAAGACGGGGGCCCCGGCCCGGTCAGAGCGGGTCGCCAAATACAACCAGCTGCTCAGGATCGAAGAAATACTTGGTGAAAAGGCGAAATTTATCGGTTTAGCGGGATTCAATCCGAAGAAGTAATTGCTCTGTAAAAATAAAAAAGGAGCCGATCCGCCACGTCGGATCTGGCTCCTTTTTTTTAGGCTCTGGTCGCTGAAAAAGAAGTTGGATTATTCCTGAACCAGGTCGTACTTAACAATGCCGCGCTCAAGGATCTTCTTGGTAACGTTATTTTCGGGGATCTCGTAAACAATGACAGTTTCATCCTGGTAAAGGTTCATCGTCTTGCACTTTGGGCATTTGATCTCTACCCGGCTGCCGTCGCCAACCTTGGCCAGCAACCGATGGCAAAATTTACATCTGAAATCTTTTAACATAGCTCTCTATCCTCCTCTTTATGGGGTTGTATAGCTCACAAATGGTTATCGGGGGGCTTTCCTTGAAATTTCAGGGGATTTAATGATTTGCCTTGCTTTCTTTTTTCCACTGCTATACAATTCCTTTAGAAAAAAGTAGGAGGCATTATTATGTTGAGAATGATCGGCTACGGTTTGATCCTCTGGGTGATCCCTTATGTAACCGCAATCCCTTTAATGGGACTAATGACCTCCGATCCAACATTTTTCAAGACGATCATGATTGTCGAAGCTTCCCTGATTGGCGCGATTTTGACTGTCGTTTATTTCGCTAAGGTTGAAAAAGACTATTTAAAAGAAGGACTTATCTTAGGCATAGTTTGGTTGGCGGTCAACTGGCTAATGGATTTTATCGCTCTCCTTCCGCTTTCCAAAATGCCGTTTAACCGGTATTTTATCGAAATCGGCCTGCGCTACTTCATTGCGCTGGCAATGACAGTACC
The DNA here is from genome assembly GCA_018822365.1 of Candidatus Margulisiibacteriota bacterium. Lineage (NCBI taxonomy): Bacteria > Bacillati > Candidatus Margulisiibacteriota > Candidatus Margulisiibacteriota bacterium. The sequence continues at coordinate 11,254 of JAHJKL010000010.1, read as the reverse complement.
AGTCGGTTATTTGCTGGATAAAAAGGTGAAATAACAACCAATACAACTTATAGGCTTGCGCCTGGCGACCTCCCCCCATATAAATAAGGGAATTCCCTCGCCTACCGGGCATTTTACCCTCTTCTTGATAATATCCGGACACTTTTTCTTCTAAAATCAGCAAACAAATAAATCAAGATTTTTTAATATTTATCCGCGGTAAGAAGGTACAATAAAAAAATAGCCGGCGAACCCGGCCCCCACCGGCTATTTTAACTCTTACCTTGTCAATTAGCCTCAGGCGTAGTAGGAGGCTCAACATTAGGAATGAAACTTGATCTGCTGAGAATGTCAATATTATAACTAAGGTCATCTACTTTTGAAGTAAGTGTAACTTCATTAATAAATGGTGAAACTTTAATTGAGGATAAGCTTGTAGTTAACCATTCATCATCATTAGGCATTGGATTCTGAAAAAAACAATCATAAGGAGCGTACCCGGCTGGAATATTTATCACAACCCGACCGCTAGCATCTGTCTTCACATTAAAACCAAGCCACCCTCGCACTGTCCCTGATTCATCGGAAGATTTTGCCCAAATATTCCCATTTTGATTGGCCAAGGCAAGATGAGGCATACCAGCGGAATGAAAATAAAATAATTTTATTATGAACACCCGAGAGATAGGCTTCAGTGAGCCGATTTTTACTGTATTTTTGTTGACAGATAGTTTAGCTGGAGCAGCAGAAGTACTGCTAACAATAACAAACACAAATAGTCCCGCTATCAAAAGTCCCAATAATTTTTTCATTTTTCATTCATCTCCTTTTGCTCTCACACAAATAGTACCATGTCCTTCTTGTTTGTCAACAGCATATTAAACCTTGCGTCCAACCCCTCTCCCCCCATATAATAGAGAAATGACAACCAAGCACATCGTCCTGATCGATGGAAACTCGCTCGCTTACCGGGCTTTTTACGCCCTGCCCGATACCATGCGGACGACGACCGGCATTACCACCAACGCTATTTATGGGTTTACCACCATGCTGATCAAAGTTCTCGACAGCCAGCCGGATTTTGTCGCCATCGCTTTTGACCGGCCGGAACCGACCTTCAGACATACTGAATATAAAGAATATAAAGCGACCCGGCAAAAAGCCCCCCCTACCCTGCATGAACAAATGCCCTACGTTAAAGAGGTTGCGGCCGCTTTTGGCATCCCGATCTACGAACTGGCCGGCTACGAGGGGGACGACATTATCGGCACCCTGGCGGTTGAAGCGGGGAAAAAAGGTTACGACGTCACCATCTTGACTGGGGACCTAGACCCTCTCCAGCTGGTCAATGACCAGATCAAAGTTCTGGCCACCAGAAAAGGGATTACCGACACTGTGCTCTATGGGCCAAAAGAGGTTGAAGCGCGCTATGACGGCTTAAAACCGGAACAGCTGATCGACTACAAGGCGCTCAAAGGAGACAGTTCGGACAATATCCCCGGCGTTCCAAAAGTCGGAGAAAAGACCGCGGTCGAGCTTCTGAAAGAATACAAGACCCTGGAAGGAGTTTACGCCAACCTCGAGAAAATAAAAAAACCGGCCCTTCAAGAGAACCTGAAGAACAACCGCTCTTTAGCCGACTTGAGCCGCCGGCTCGGAACGATCGTCACCAACGCCCCGATCCATATCGATTTTGAACAAAGCCGCCGGGCCCCGGTCGATTGGGAAAAGGTCCTGCCGGTCTTCAATAAATTCGAATTTGGCACTCTCTATAAAAAGTACAGCCAGGGACTGGTCAATTACCAGCCGGAAAAAGTCATGGAACGCAAGCGGGAAGAGATCGCCAAATTTAATTTCACCTGCGTCAAGGACGAGCCAACGCTCGAGCAAATGATCAAAACCTTAGGCCAGGCCGAAGCTTTTGCTTTTGACGTAGAGACGACCAGCCTGAATACTTTTGAAGCGGAGCTGGTCGGAATATCTTTCTCCTGCGAGAGCAAGCAGGCCTACTATCTTCCGCTTGGACACGGGCTGGCCCTGCGCCCCACCTTGGAAATACTTAAGCCGCTCTTTCTCTCAAACAAGCTCAAGATCGGCCATAATTTGAAATACGACATTGAGGTCATGAACAATCACGGCATAGAAGTTGCCGGCCCCCTCTTCGATACCATGGTCGCCGCCTACCTGATCGATCCGACCAGCGGCAAGCTTGGGCTCAAGATCCTGGCCAAACAGTTCCTCGGCCGGGAAATGATCGAATTGATGGAACTGATCGGCAAAGATGGGAAATATGCCGGCTTTGCCGAGGTCCCGGTCGAAATAGCTACCGACTATGCCGCCAGCGACGCCGAAGCGACCTTTGGTCTTTATGAGATCTTCAAGCTCGCGCTAAAAGGCCAGAAGCTGGAAAGCTTATTTAACGAGGTGGAAATGCCGCTTCTCGCCGTCCTGATCAAAATGGAAGAGACCGGGGTCAAAATCGATGCCGGCCTGCTGGCCGAGCAGGCGGCAGAGATCGAAAAGGAATTAAAAGAACTGGAACAGCATATTCACGCTATCGCCGGCGAAGTTTTCAATATCAACTCGACTAAACAATTGGCCCAGATCCTCTTCACCAAACTAATGCTCCCGGTGATCAAGAAAGGGAAGACCGGCCCGTCAACCGACTTCGAGGTCTTGGAAGAACTGGCGGCCCGGAAGTTCGAGATCGCCGAAAAATTGATCGACTACCGCCAGCTGACCAAGCTTAAAAATACCTATATCGATGTTTTACCGACCCTGGTAAACGCCAGGACCGGGCGGATCCACAGCTCATTTAACCAGACAATTACCGCTACCGGTCGGCTCTCCAGCTCCGATCCCAACCTTCAGAACATCCCGGCCCGCGGCGACTGGGGAAAAAGGCTCCGCTCCGTCTTTATTCCGGAAAAAACCGATCGGCTGATCCTGGCAGCCGATTATTCCCAGATCGAACTTCGGGTCCTTGCCCACTTGAGCTCTGACCCGGTCCTGCTGGAGGCGTTCAATCAAGGGACCGATATCCACCAGCGGACCGCCGACGAGCTCGGCATCTCACGTGCCGACGCCAAAACTGTCAATTTTGGCATCATCTACGGCATCTCTGACTTTGGACTGGCCAAACAGCTGAAGGTTAAACGACCCGAAGCGGCCGGCATAATTGAACGCTACTTCGCTAAACATCAGGGGGTCAAGGCCTTTATTGATAAAACGATCAAAGAGGCCAAAGAAAACGGCTACGTCACGACAATGCTGGGGCGCAAGCGCCCGGTCCCCGATATTAACAGCCCGAACGCCGGACTCCGCTCGGCAACGGAACGGATGGCGATCAACACCCCAGTCCAGGGGAGCGCGGCCGACCTGATCAAGCTGGCGATGATAACTACCAACCAACAACTAACAACGCACAACTTGAAGGCCAAAATGATTATGCAAGTGCATGACGAATTGGTGTTTGAATGCCCGGCAGAAGAAGCGGATACGGTCAAAAAAATAGTGGTCCAGGAGATGGAAAACGCGGTCAAATTGAGCGTTCCGGTGAAGGTTGATATCGGCGCGGGAAAGAACTGGGCGGAGGCTAAGGGTTAACCCCCCTTTAATGTTTTTTCCAGCCGCCCTATCTCCTCCGGCGACAGCTCTATAAAATTGATGATCCCTTCTGTAAAGTGAAGGGTCGCGGCAATTTGCATTTTTTGGATCTCCCCAGCGTCCCCCCCTACCCCTTTCACCACTAAAGTGACTACTCCCATTTCCCTGCCGTTTATAACCTCGGTCCTGGAATAACTATAGGCGATGTTCATTCCGCACTTTGCTAATTGGCCGGTTATCTTGCCGATAAAGCCCGGTTCGTCCTGGCCGACAATCTCAAAACCGATCGGATTCTTCCGGGAGGAACCGGTTTTGATCAAAGCACTGTACTCATCCATAAATGCGGCTAGCAGGGAAGACAGGTCCCTCATCTCCCCTAACCCGATCCTCTTTAAAAAATCCGACCAGGAATCGTAGCCATTTTCTCGCAGGAATGCCCCAAAATATTTGGATACCATAAAAGCTTTCACCGGAAGATAATATTCTCTAAGCTTGCCGCGCAAATAAAACAAAGCGTTCCCCATCATCTCATTTTCCGGCAGATCGGCCAGAAAATTCCTGATCGCCTGGGCCGCTTCAGGGGTTCTAACATGTTCCAGCCAATTCAACTCCGGCGCCGCTTTCGGGTCAATTTTGATATAAACCCGGTCACCGTCCTTTAGCGGCGTAAAGAGCGACTCCCCCCGGCAGCCGTTTATCTCAGCGCTGACCGCGTGCAGTGCCCCTTCAGGTCTTAAATGGAAAGCGAAATCAAGCGCGGTCGCCCCCTGCGGGAACGGCAAAGGCCGCCCGCGATTCGGAGTGTAAACGGTGATCGGCACGCTTTCGGCGGCAATGATCCTGTAAATGTCGTCATCGCTCAAGCGGTATTCGCTCTCCAGGTGCTTCCGCAGCGCCTCCAGCCAGCGCCGGTTCAGTCCGTGCCAATCTCGGTCTTTGCTGACGCTTGCCAGGACCCCCCCGTGATATTCTCTGTACATTACTGTATCCCTGATCTGGATCAAAAGCTGCCCGCCAGGGACTTGAACATAAGTGTGTAAAAAACGATGCCCGTTAGGACGGGCTTCATTCAAATGGTCTTCGATCTTCTGGTTCTGGGCCGGGTGATATACGCCATGAATTATTCCCATCGCCAGATAACAACCATAATTTTTTTCACTTGGCACGATTACAACAACTCTCCAGATATCGTCAGCCGCGATATCGGTCAATTTTTTGCCCCTCAGTTCGAACCGCTGGTAAAGCTCAAAGACCCCTCTGATTTCCAGCCTTACTATTCCGGCTATACCATGTTCAGCCAGCGCCCTCTCAATATCGGCCATTATCTCTTTGACCCGAGGTTCGCTTTCCCTGACAATAGCGTCCCGATATTCCCTAATCGCGTAAAAGTTTTCCGGCTCAAGATATTTGTAGGCTAAATCTTCAAAATTGCGCTTCAAAGTCCAGATCCCTAAAATATCGGCGATCCGGCTGTAAACGTAAAGGGTTTCCGCCGCTTTTTTCTTGGCCGAAGCGCTATGCGTGTAGGCGAGCGTCCGCATATTATGAAGCCGGTCGGCGAATTTGATGATCAGCACCGCTAGATCCAAGGAAGCGGCGTCAAGAAGCTTGCGCATGATATATTCTTTGGAGGGTTTCTTCCCTACATAATCCGGTTCTTTCCCCAACTCGGTAATGCCGTCGACCAGTTTAGCGACCCCCTCGGTAATAAGGTTTCCAAGCTCTTCTTTAGTAATGTTATTACCAGAGAGATAGCCATCTTCGATCACGTCATGGAGAAGAGCCGCCGCCACTTCTTCGGCTCCCAACCCCCAACGCTTGACGATCTTCGCCGTCTCCATCACGTGAACGATGTATGGTTCGCCGCTTTTGCGAAACTGCCCATTGTGCGCTCGCCAGGCAAGCAAAAAAGCATCCTCAAGCAGGCGCCTTTCCGGCTCGGAAGAACCGCTCATCAACCCTTGTAGTTCACGCCGGCACAGGACTAAAGCACGGTTCATCACCGAAAAATCGCGGCCAAGCAGGTTCGCGGTTAAATATTTAAACCAGTTGGGTGTTGCTGAAGAGCGGATCTCACGGCACAAGACCAGGGCAGCGCTCCGGCCGGCCGGGGAAGGGCCTGGAGGAAAAGGAATGTTCAATTGTTTTCCGGTTTTTGGAATTCTCATAAATGACCTACATTTTATCGCTAACAAGAGGAGGGGATTTCAGTAATAAGGCTATTTTTCGGATTGGTACCTGACGGTTGCCGCTTCAAGCTCAGCCGGCGGCAGTTGCAGGTTGGCAAAGATCAGGTCCGCTTTTTTCCCGGCATTGCTCCGGATCAAGTCTGACGACCGTCCCTGATTCAGCCGAAAATGATCTTGGACCAGCCGATAACCAGAAAGAAAGCCCTGTAAAATAGAGCTGTTTAAGCCATAAATACTCTCCTGTTTTCTAAACGAAACTGGGGCATAAAGCGAGAACGCGTTCCAAAAATTAACCAATCCACGGTCAAACACCCTTTGATCTAGAGCGGAAGAAAGGTCAATGTTCTGGCATACAACTTTTTGTCCGGTCTTGACCTCGTCTATTTTCGCCGATTCAAGAAGGGCCAGATTAAACCTTATTCCACCGAACCGGTCCCTGGCGCCGATAATGTACGCCTGGGCCAGCGCGATCCCAACGCTAAAAAGCAGTTTCTGGCGGAGCTCGGGCTTGCTTTCGATCTCGGCCAGCAAGCCGTTTTCCTTGGCCGAAGCCAGATCGATCCCCGGCAGATAGCCAAAATATTCGTATTCTCTCCCCCGGGTCATGGAGTCGTAACTAGGCGCGCCAAGCGCCGACATCAATAATGATCCGGAAATTTCATTGGCCGGGTGGAGCGGCACAGGCCCTTCATCCTGCCAGAGGATAAATTGTTCTGGTGAGACTTTTTTAGCGACCAGCATTTTACCGGTCTGGTCGGCAAATAAATGAGGGGGGTCGACCCGGAACTCTTCCTGCGCGAATTCCTTGGTATAACGGGAGACCAGCGCGCCGGAACGATCTCTTAAAACCTGGAGCGCGCCATTGGAATCGCGCGCTACCAAAGCGGCGAACTGGTCCGCTTCCCGCCCCGCAAGGTGGGCGATCGGGTCGGCCACGCAGCGCATCGCGGCACGGATAACTTTTGGATTGGGGGTTTTTGGCCGCAAAGCGGCATTAATGACCCGTAAGCTTAAAATGTGCGATTCAATGGTATTCATCTCTTCTCCTTGATATTTATCGACAAAAAACGGGGAATATTTCACCGATCTTCTTAAAGTAGGCTATAATACTGCAAATGCTTGAAACCCTTGTTATCAAAAGCTTTGACCCCAAAGGGAAAGGGGTCGGCCAGCGGGAGAATAAGACTTCCCTCTTAACCGTCCCATTCGCTTATCCGGGGGACCGGCTGGCGGTCAACGTGATCAGCCGAAGCAAAAAGCTGGCCGAGATCATTGAGATCATTGAGCCATCACCCGACCGGATCACCCCTCCCTGCCCTTACGCCGGCTATTGCGGGGGCTGTCCCTGGCAAGGCTTAAATTATCCCGCCCAGCTCCGGCACAAGGAAGCGTTGATCCAGTCGCTTTTCGGCGAGAGCGAACAGATCGTCCCATCGCCAAAACAATACTATTTCCGGAACCGGATGGATTTTGCCTTTGGGGAAAATTACACCCTTGGCCTGCGCCGCGGGCGGAGCGGAATCCTTGACCTCGAAAAATGTCTTCTCCTCTCTGAAAAGAGCAATTTCCTAATGGCCAACCTAAAGTCCTTTGCCGTCAAACATGACCTTAGATCCCACCCGGACGGGCTCCTGCGTCACGCCGTCATCCGGGAAGGAAAAAAGGTCGCCAATATGATTTTAAATATTCTCACTAACGAAAGTGCTCCTCTTCCGCTTGATCCCCTCTGGCAGGAACTTCAAAATGAGCTCGCGGGGATCTCCTGGAGCATCAACCGCTCGCCGGCCGACCTCTCTGTCGGCGACATCCAGTTGACGCGCGGCCAGGACCACTACTTTGATGAATTGAACGGCCTCCGCTTCAAGATCCCGGTCCAGTCATTCTTTCAAACCAACCCTGAGCAAGCGGAGCGGCTTATTAAAACCGTGGCAGAATTTCTCGCCCTGCAAGGTGGTGAAACAATTCTCGATCTTTACTCCGGAACTGGCAGTATCGGACTTTCACTGGCAGATAAAGCCAAAAAAGTCATCGGCTTCGAGGAAGACGCCGCCGCAGCCGCGCTCTCTCTGGAAAACGCCCAACTGAACGGGATCGGTAATTATTCGGCGACTGCCGGACGGGCTGAAGATGTTTTCCCCTCTTTTGAGGGGAAAGTCGAGGTCGTCGTGGTTGATCCGCCAAGGCCGGGGCTGCATAAAAAGGTGATCAGGAAGTTGGGTGAATTGAAGCCGACAAAGCTGGTCTACGTTTCCTGTAATCCGCGGACGCAAAAAGATGACCTGGAAAAATTTAAGGTTTTTGGTTATCGGGTCAACCGCTGCCAGCCGCTCGACATGTTCCCCCACACCCCGCACCTGGAAAACATTCTGCTTCTTACTCGTTAATTGACGCCAGATACCGCTCCCCAATTATCACCGCGGCATGATCATCGACCGGGACCGGCGGCACGCGGAAAGTCGTCGGAATAAATCTGATCCAACCGGTTGGCCGGTTCTCTTCCCAGTAGCGGGTCCTTGCTTCTCTGGTGGAATTCTTTTCGGAAACCGCCGTCGATACCAACCCGGCGGCGGAAAGCTCTTTTTGAAGTTTTTTCCCTTCGGCGCTTTTGCCGATCACTACCGCAAAAGGAGCGTATCTGCGGAACATCTCCTGAATTTCGCCGACCGCCGCCTGGCGGGAAACTACTTTTTTTTCGCTGGCCTGTTTGGCGTTATCAATGGCGGCCAGGCCGCATTTATCTTTTCCGGGATCGATCGCCAGGATCATTTCCCCTCCGTTTTGAAGTCCACTTCAAGCGGTCCGACGGTAAAGATATCTTTTTTGGCAACGACTTTAAGCGTAACTGTTTTTTTGCCCGCTCTGATCTTTTTGGCCAGCTCAAAGATCTGAGAATAAGGAAGGCTGCCGATCGACCCGGTATTATCGGGAATGATCCCGGAACTCCGGGCCAAAAGGTGGACCGTTTTAAGCAAGGACATGATCTCCTGCTGGACCTGTTCATCCGAAAGCCCCAGCGGGATATCCCGCTGGCCGATCTCCGCCCCGCTGGCAAAGATCAGCCGGTTTGGCTCAAAATCAAAACTGGCCGGGACCTTCTCTCCCCAGAGAATGTTCCGGCCGGCGATTAATTTGACAATATAACCCCCATCTTTCCCGGCCAGAGAATCAAGCGCTTCGTCAAACTCTTCCGGTGGAACGGCGATCACCCCATCCTTGGTCTTGATCCCCATCGCCATTAGTTCAAGGTCAGCTCCAGCAATGATCCGCCGTAAGCCATCGTCGAGCTTCTCGCGGTCCGGGCCAGCCTGGATCAAAGAGATGCTGATCACATCTCCGTTCTTGAATAAGAGCTGCCCCTGTCTTGTCGTCTTGACCTCCTGGGAAAGTTTCATTCGGGCCGCCTGCAAAGCGGTGATCTCCTTTTTGGCGGTCGTCAGTTTTTCTTCCAGCTCTTTCTGCTGCCCCCTTTTGACCTCAAGTTCTTTGTTGAGGTCAATCAGCGCCCGGTTGGCCGCCTTAACCTCCAGATTTTTCCGGTCAACCACCCCCTTGAGCCGCTCCAACCCTAAGATCGCGGTCCGGGCATCCTGTGAAATTGCAATAACAATTAAAAAAGTAAATAAAGCGATCAGGCTGCCGGAAATAACGGTGATCGTCATGGCGGTATGGCGCGGCCGGAGGTTTAGCAGGGTCAGCCGCCGCTTGCCGATCGACTTGCCGACCAGGTTCCCGATGTAGGCGACCACGCCGCCAACCAGGACCAGAAGAATAACGATCTGCGCGATAAAAACCATTATTTCTCCGACGCTTTTTTCAAAATGTACCAGGCGACCCCGCCGGTCACGACGTTCGGGGCCCAGGCGGCAAACAGGGGAGTAAAAAGCTTCATCTCGCCAAGCGACATGGAAAGGAAGGTCGCGATGTAATAGAAAAAGATGACAATGATCGAGAGGCCAAGCCCGACCGAGCCTGATGCCCGGCGCGGTGAGATCCCGAGCGGCGCCCCGAGCAGGGCAAAGACCAGCGAAGCGAACGGGATCGCCATTTTCATGTAAAGCTGGATGGTCAGGCTGGTGACGTCGGTCCCCATTTTTTGTTTCAGGCCGATATAGTCGCGCATTTGCCGCATGGTCATGTCGTCAGGATTACGCTCTTCGGTAAAAAAGTCGGCCGGGGTATATTTGATCGAGATCAACTGTTCTTTAAATTTGATCAGGTGTTTGTATTCTCCGTCTTCCAGAAGATAGATCGTCCCCTGCTCAAAAAGCCATTGGTTTTTGTCCCCCTGCCACATCGCCCGGGCGGCGTTGATCAGCTGGACCAGTTTGCCGCCGGCAAATTCCTGGACGATCACCCCGGTCATCGTCCCCCCTTCGATCGATTCGGCATAAAAGATCCGGCGCAACTCCCCTTTTTCGAGCTCCGGCACAAAGACGTTCTTCTGGAACTTCGGTTTGGTCTGGACCGACGCCTGGATCACCAGGTTCTTGGCCGCTTTATTCGCTTCCGGGACAACGATCTCGGAAAAAGCCAGATTAGTAAAAGCGACCAGCAAACCGAGCGCGGCGACCGGCACGATCAAGCGATAGAGCGAAACGCCGGAAGCGCGGAAAGCGATGATCTCAGAGTCGTGCGACAGGCGGGAAAAAGCGAGGATAGCCCCCAGCAAAGTCGCCATCGGGAAAATAATAATAATGATCGCGGGAAGCTTAAAAACAAAGAGCTGAAGGGCAACGATCAACGGCATCCCCTTTAATACCACCGCCCGGACCAGATCAAAAAGGATCATTGAAGCCGAAAGGATGGCGGTAAACGCCCCCAGGCCAAAAAAGAACGGCTCGAACAATTCGCGGAAAATATAACGGTCGATTATCTTGAACATTCTACAACTGGAACTCGTCGCCGAGGTAAAACTTTTTCGCCTCGGGGTTGGCCGCCACTTCTTTGGAATTACCGGAAACGAGGACCTCTCCCTTATGGACAATATAAGCCCGGTCGGTGATCGCCAGGGTTTCCCGGACATTGTGGTCGGTGATCAGGATGCCTATCCCTTTTTGTTTGAGCCGGTTAATGATCTCCTGGAGATCGGTAATGGTTTTCGGGTCGATCCCGGTGAACGGCTCATCCAGCAGAAGGAATTGCGGATTGGTCGACAGGGCCCGGGCGATCTCCGCCCTGCGCTGTTCGCCGCCGGAAAGAGAATAAGCTTTTTGCTTGCGCAGATGGGTGATCCCAAGCTCATCAAGCAATTTGACCAGCCGCTCTTCATACTCTTTTTTAGGGATCTCCGGCATCAGCTCCCAGAGAACAAAGATGTTTTCTTCGACGGTCAATTTGCGGAAGATCGACTGTTCCTGCGGCAGATAACCGATCCCCATCTTCGAGCGCTGGTGCATCGGGAAATAAGTTATGTCGTGATCGCCAAGGTAAACCCTTCCGGCGTTTGGCCTGACCAGGCCGACGACCATATAAAAAGTTGT
>JAHJKL010000009.1 GCA_018822365.1 Candidatus Margulisiibacteriota bacterium | reverse complement strand
TCCCTCTTCCCTCTTCCCTCTTCCCTCTTCCCTCTTCCCTCTTCCCTCGCCCCCCGTCCCATTTAATCCCTCGCCCCCCATCCCTCGCCCCTACTTTGGTAAATCAAACCCAATCACGTTAGTCCGCACAGGGGTCATCAGTTCCCTGATCCGATCTATAATCTCGGCCAATGCCCCGTCATGGCAATCGACCCTTGATTCCAGCTCATGGAACTTGTCAGCCAGCTCTTTGTTATCGGCGAAAACTTGTTTGAGACGAATAAAAGCCCTCATGATCAGGATATTCATCTGGATAGCCCGCTCGCTACGGAGAACAGAAGAGAGCATGGCTACACCCTGTTCAGTAAAAACATATGGTAAATATTTGGAGTGAGCCCCTTTTTCTAACATTCCAATTTGGAATCTTAGAGCCTTATATTCCTCGCTACTCAATTGGAACATAAAATCAACCGGAAAACGCAAAATATTCCTTTTAACCGCCTTATTTAAATTGAATGTTTCTACCCCATACAATTCCGCCAGATCCCGGTCCAACATCACTTTTTGGCCCCTGATCAAATAAATCCTGCTCGCGATCCTTTCAATTGGTGTCATTTTATCCATTTTTACCCTCTTTCTGTTAAACCCCCATACCCAGTCCCCTCCAATAAGTCCCATTCCCAACACAGCAAAGTTATTGCCAGCTTTTAATGATGTCGAGTTTACGGATGAGCCGATCAGGAAAATATTGGGATTTACATTTTTGCACAATTTATGCTACAATTTTGGACAAGAGGTGTTTTTCATGGCAAACAAGCTAAAATTGGGCCTGCCAAAAGGGAGTCTGCAGGAATCAACTTTTGAACTATTCAGAAAAGCGGGCTGGAATATTAAAGGATCCTCCCGTTCTTACTATCCAAACGTTGACGATGATGAGATCGAGATCATGCTGATCAGAGCGCAGGAGATGGCCCGCTATATCGAAGATAAAGTTTTGGACGCCGGATTGACCGGAACCGATTGGGTAATGGAATCCGGCTGCAAGGTTAAAAAAGTGGCCGATCTGGTCTACGCCAAACAGGGGATGCGCAAAGTCCGCTGGGTCCTGGCGGTCCCCGAAAACAGCAAGATCAAATCGGTGAAAGACCTTAAAGGAAAAAGGATCGCAACCGAACTGGTCAACGTCGCCAAAAAATACCTCAAAGATAACAAAGTAACCGCCGATGTCGAATTCTCCTGGGGGGCGACCGAAGCCAAACCCCCAGTCCTGGCCGATGCTATTATTGAACTGACCGAGACCGGCTCTTCGCTCAAGGCCAATCACCTGAAGATCATTGACACCGTTCTGGAATCCAATACCGTAGTGATCTCCAACCAGGAATGTCTGAGCGACCCGTGGAAGAAAGAGAAGCTCGACAATTTGATCCTCCTGCTTAAAGGGGCTCTGACCGCCGAAAGCAAGGTTGGGTTAAAAATGAACGTGATCAAGAGCCGCCTGCGAACGATCCTGGCGATCCTCCCCGCCCTGCAGACCCCCACAATCGCCGAGCTTTCTGATCCCGACTGGGTCGACGTCGATACCATTCTTGACGAAAGCGTCATGCGGGATCTGATCCCTAAACTTAAAAAAGCGGGGGCGAAAGGGATAGTCGAATATCCGTTGAATAAAGTAATCTATTAGATTTAACCGCGTAATTTATTGCGCGGGCTTGGCTCGTAGTTCCGCGACCAAATCAACAATATCCCCCACGGTCGTAATGTTTTCTAAGCGGCTTTCGGGGATATCGAGGTTGTACTTTTTATCCAATGCGGCAAAGATCTCCACTCCCAATAGCGAATCTACCCCCAGATCCTGAAAAATATCGGTCTCAAGTCCAATCTTTTCCTGGGGGACCTTGATCACTTTGGCGATCAGGGTAATGATCTCTTGTTCATTTCCCATCAGCCAGCTCCTTTTTCACCGCCAATCTTTTGATCTTAAGCAGCCTGGTCTTGGGGAGCTCGCGGCGGCGAATGACCAGGTTGACCCGCTTAAATTCAGCCAGTTGCCTGTTGAGCTCATGGACCTGCTGGTTGATCTCCGCGTCGCTGACCCCCTCTTTGGGGACCACCACCCCAATCACTTTTTCTGTCCCCTGGCGGATCCCTTCGCGGATTTTCTCCCCGATCACACAGCTCTCGGCCACTCCGGGAAGTTTATTCAGCCGCTCTTCAAGCTCATCCGGATAAACGTTGACCCCCGAACCGGTGATGATTATCTCTTTGATCCGTCCGGTAATGAACAAATAACCATCCTGGTCAAAATAGCCGACATCCCCGGTTTTCAGCCATTTGTCTTTCATAACCTCCGCTGTCAGGTCTGGCCGCCCGTAATATCCTCGCATCACGTTTGGGCCGGAGATCAAGATCTCACCCGGACCGTCTTTATTGGCGATCATCACTTTGACACCTGGAAGCGGTCTGCCGACCGAGCCAATCCGGTTGTGGGACAAATCATTAACCGTGGCGATCGGCGAAGTTTCGGTCAAGCCATAGCCTTGCAGAACGGTAAATCCGAGAAGTGAAAATTTATAGACCAGTTCCGGGCTGATCGCCGCGCCGCCGGAAGCAAAAAAGCGGATCTTCCCCCCAAACTTCTTATGGACCATTCCGAAAATGGATCTGCTGATATTGACCCCGATCACATCAACAAAAAGCGCCGATAAGCGCAGCAGCAGGTCAAAAAGAAGCTTCTTGCCGCTCTCTTCAGCCTGGCGCATGATCCCTTCAAAAAAGATCTGATAGAGCATCGGAACGCCACACATAATGGTCACCCCGGTCTCCCGCATGATCTTGACCAGGACGTTTGATTTCAGGCTGTCGGTATAAGTAATACAACTCCCGCGGCAGAACGGAGCAAGAAATCCGGCGGTAGTTTCAAAGGTGTGGGATAAAGGAAGGACAGAAAGCATATTATCGCCTGGACCGATCTTAAATAACGAAGCAACCGCTTGAGCGTTGGAAGCCAGATTCCAATGGGTCAGGACTATCCCCTTTGGACTGCCGGTGGTGCCTGACGTGTAGACAATTGAGGCGACATCGCTCGCTTTTAACGGAGGGCGGTCAAAGCTAACCGGGTCCGGAAGGGTTGCGATACGTTCCATTATAAGGAGATGGAGTCCGGCAAATAATCCCTGGTGGCTGGCTGAGATCTTTTGGGAAACGATCGTCGCTTTTGGCCGGCAATCGGCCAGCAAAGGAAGAACATCTTCTTCCTTCAGGACCGCATCGATCGGGACCGCGATCGCCCCATATGTGGTAACGGCCAAATAAGCAAGTGGCCATTCCGGCCGGTTTTCCGCCATGATCACTACCCGGTCGCCGTGGACGATCCCCAAGGAGTTTAAATAACTTTGGATTTTAGCGATCGCCTGAGCGGCATCAATAAAGGTAAAAGTTTGGTAGCCATCTTCCGTCCGCCCCCGGAAAGCCGGAAAAGCGGCATAGTTCCTGGCCGACCGATCGGTGATCTCTCTTAAACTTTCCAAAAAAGCTCCCGTTTTATATTAGAAGCTCATCATCCTCATCATGATCGGACCGTAAACGGCGCCGCCAATGATGAACGAAAAGAAAAAGGTCAAGATCATGGAAGAGATGACGATCGAAATAAAATACATTTTAACTTTGTCGTCCGGGGTCTCCAGAAGGATCGGCAACCCCTTGTAGAGCAAATAAAGCCCATATAATCCCAGGATCTGTAAAATCCCGATACCCGGAAGAAGAGCGGTAACCCCTACTACCCAAACCGGGGTCATTGAATAAACGATCAACTTGAATGAGAGGTCAAAGTCGCTTTTTGAGCTAAAATAAGCGGCGAGGTAGCCGACCACCCAGGCGCCGGCAAAGAGGATCGCCAGATTTAAAAAATAACCGACTACCCCGGCGATCAACGCTTCCAGGAAAGGGATCCGGATAATAAAACCGGTCGGGACCCGGATGCCGACAATTGAAAGACCGATCAAGGTAGCCAGGGCCGGGATCAGGGCCAGGGGAGCAGCATAATTAATAAGGAGCTCTTTGATCTCGATCTTTTCGCTCTTGATCGTCCCCCAGGTCTCGGTCGGATTTGTTATTATTGCTTTGATTCGTTCAATTATTTCTTTCACCAAAGGCACCTCCGTGATTTTTGCCATTCTACCATTCGAGTTTTAGTTGTCAAGACAGGGGAACTTTGATATTATTCAGCCAGTTTTAACAGGAGGTAACCCATGCGTCTTAGACCGATCATCATTATTTTATTGTTAATTTTTTCGTGCCAAAGCGTTTTTGCCCTTTATGGGACCAGGCCAATGGGAATGGGAGGGGCTTTTACCGCGGTCGCCGATGACGCTAACGCTCCCTATTGGAATCCGGCCGGTCTCGCTTTAAACCCTGAAGTCACGATGCTTGGCACTACCAAGCTGAACAACCGGAATACCTGGGTTGGCGATAATATGTTAAATCTCAAGATGTGCTACGAGACCGACATGAACCCTTTCCAATGGATACTGGGGATCGGGCTCGCCTCAATGTTTGCCTACGAAGGGGCATCATACCTGGCCGATAAAGGGATCCTGAAAAAAGGTTGGGGCCGCGCCGGCGAAAAAACCGAACGCGGCGAATCAATGGCCGACCAGGTGACCGCCGCCGGAAGCGAACAGGCGGTCAGCCTCCGCCAGCTGGGGAAAGAGGCGATCAAAGGGGCCTTGAGCGGCGCGGCCGACACGACCCACGACATCGCCCAAACAGCGGTCAAGGAAACGGTCCGAAGCTCTCTGCGTCCCCGCTACTATGTTTATCCAATGCATTCTCCCTGGTATCGCCCCTCTCCCCGACCTTATTACTGGGAACAAGTTCGCGAACCGGAAGAAAAGACCTCGACCAAAGCGCAATTTGCCCTGGGACTTGGCTGGATCAACGATTACAACCCCCCTCTGGACGTCAAATCAAACCAGTACATCCTGACCCTCGCCTCCGGCTTTGAACAGCGGGTCGCCCTTGGCGCCAACGTCAACGTCTACGACCAGCGGATTATCTCGACCGATGTCCGTGGACTTGGTGGTGACATCGACCTCGGCTTCATCGGCAAGCCGGTCGATTATATCTCTTTTGGCCTGGCGACCAAGGGGATCCTGACCTCTGATATCTACTGGCAGAACGGGGCCAAGACCCGCTACGAGATGCTGGTCAATGCCGGGATGGCGGTCATGCCGTTCCCCTTCTTGACCGTCGCGGCCGATGCCCATAATGTTTTCAACCAAAACAACAAACAAGCGACCATGCATTACGGGGCCGAGGTCTCTATGATCCCCGGACTCCTGCTCCGCGGCGGGCTTGATGATGGGAACAAGACCGCCGGATTGACCTTAGTAATGGGGAATCTCCTGATCGATTACGCGATCCTCGGGGGGACCTATAACCGGACCCAGATGATCGGCGGAAGCTGGAGGTTCTAGTGCAGGAGGTGCTGGACCCGGCGCGGCCGGCCACCTGGCAGCAGCTCAAGAAGCTCCCTCCCACCGCCCAAAAAGCCTGGCTCCACAAGCATTTCAAAGAGATCCGCGAGGCGCTGACCGCGCTTGACAATACTTTTCTAACCTTTATCGGGCATCTTTGCGTCAACAACAACCTCTACCAGGAAGCGGAATATATTTTTGACGAGCTCTTCAAAAAAGGGCATAAACAGCACGACCAGGCTAGCACCGCCGCTTACTCCCGCGGGATTACCCGATTTCTCCAGGGGCGCTTCCAGGACGCTTATAGCGACTTCAAGCTTTCCCATCAGCACGACCTTCAGAAGCGAAATTTTAACGCCCCCGCCACTCAAGCGATCGCTTACATGGAAGACACCCTCTTCCCGACCAGGGAGACGATCAAGAAGAACCAGGTCAAATTGCTTCGCGACCTCAATGCGCCCCGGGCGATCAACCACGCTATCGGACCGAATATTCTTCGGATAATGCGCAAATGGAATTCTTCTTCCCCTCTTTTTTCCCACGGGGTCTCTCAGGGGGGGGGCTACTTTCTCACCACCAAAAACCGGCAGGGGGAAACCAAAGGGATCGTGATCGACCCGGGATACGCTTTCTTTGATATTTTCCGCGACCTGGGGCTCGGGATCGCCGACATTGACGCGATCATTATCACCCACGACCACGACGATCATACCGATTCGGTCGAAGGGATACTTTCCCTGCTGGCCAAATATAACGACCATAATGACTTGAAGCACTCCAAAGTGATCGACATTTTCGGTTCGGCCGGGACCATGCTCAAGTTCAATGGTCTCCTGCCGGCAACCGACCCCAATGGGAACCGGGAGATCAATTTCAAATTGCTGGTCCCCGGCAGCACAGTAACCGAGATCGGAGGGAAACCGCTTATAGATAGTTACGGGTTTACGATCAGCGTCAAGCCGGCCCATCACACCGAGTTTTGGACCAACCAGGAATCATCGGTCGGGCTGGTCCTAAATACTAACCTCCCTTATAATTCGAGCGAAACGCTCAAGCTTGGGCTGACCGGCGACACCCGTTATGAAGTCGGGCTCGGGCTTGAATACCATGAAGCGCAGGTAATTATGCTCAACATCGGCTCGGTAGAAAAAGAAGAAGGGCGGCTTCTTAAACAACACCTGGGGATGCTTGGCTGCATCAACCTGCTAAAAGAAGCCCGAATTGGGAAACCGGCCCTGGCGATCCTGACAGAATTTGGCGAAGAATTCTCCGGCCGGCGCGAGACGATCAGCCATATTATTGAGAATTGGGCCCAGGCAATTGACGGAAGTCATAGTTCCGGCCTGAAGGTGATCCCTTCGGACGTTCACCTGGAACTTCGCCTGACTGACCTCCAGATCCGCGAAACCGGGAGCGGGATCTTTTTTCCCTACCGGCAGATCAGGGTTGACGAAAGCGACCCGGAAGTCCTAAAATACAAGTTCAATGGTTAACTCGTTATCTATACTCCGGGAAGCCAAAACCGACCCCCAGGGACGAGAGGTCGAGAACCGGGTCGTTTTGCTTCCGGCCCATGTCTCCCGCTTTATTGAGCAGGTCCCTCAGGTTAAAGTCTTTGTGGAAAAAGGGGCGGGAGAGAAGATCGGATTTGCTGACTCCGACTACGAAAAAGTTGGCGCGGAGATTTGCGGTCACGCCGAAGCGCTCGACAAAGATATTGTCGTTGGGGTCAAAGAGACCAAACCGGCCGATTTCCAGAGCCTGCGCAACAACCTGGTCATCTCCTTCCAGCATTTTGCCCAAAGTTTTGACCGGACCACCCTGGCGCTCAAGACCAGCCGGGAAAAAGGGACAGCTTTCATTGCTCTGGAAACAATGGAACAAGGGAACAATTGCTCCAATTTTCCCTGTCTCGCCCCCATGAGCGAAGCGGCCGCTAAGATCGTCGCCCGCCACGCCGATGAGTTTGCCCTGATCAGCAAAAAGATCATCTCCAGCGGCCTGCCGGAGACCGGTTTAAAGGGATTAAAAGTCGTTATTTTAGGAGGAGGCCGGGTCGGCCAAACAGCGGCGGAAGAATTTTCGGAACGGGGCTGTTCCGTCAATCTGCTGGAAAACAATCCCCAGCGAATAAAATTATTATCTGAATACTTCAAAGCCCATGAGATCCGCTTCCCCAATGTTACCGTAATGGAAATGAACCAAAGCAACCTGCGGGAGGCAGTAAATGGGGCCTTTTTTCTGGTCTCTTCGATGTATAATTGCGGAAAAAAACCGGCCAAGCTGGTCACTCTTGATCTGATCAGGACCATGCAAGCCGGCGGTTGTCTCTACCCGATCGACATTGACCAGGGGGGAGGGATCGAAGGGGTGTTGGAAACCAGTCTTTTAGAGCCTTTTACCCTGCCGACAATTCCGGGAAGCGAACTCTTCTTTTTTGCCCCCCCCAATCTCCCGTCAATGGGAGCGCTGACCGCTTCGGAAGCTCTGGGAACGGTCCTTCTCCCCTATTTGACCGAGGTCGCGCAGAAATGGCTTTATAAAGCGAAGGAAGACAATCCGGTCATTAGATCCGGGGTCAATATCGAAGAAGGCAGGATCGTCCACCCGGGATTGGCAAGTGTTTTCCCTGGATTGAAATAGAAGCCATTCCATTTAACCGCGCACTTAAGTGCGCGGTTAAAAGAGCCCTTTTATCAGCTCGATTACCACCAACTTATCGTCAAACTGGACTTTTTCCCCTTTAAAATCCTGGTACTTCTCATGCCCTCGTCCGGCGATTAAGACAGTATCTAATTTTTTGGCCTGAATTAACGCCGCCTTTATCGCTTCCCGCCGATCAACGATTTTTTTTACCCGTCTCCCGTCACCCGTCTCCCGTATCCCTTTCATTATTTCACTAATAATACTCTCCGGTTCCTCGCTATACGGATCATCGGTCGTGACAAAGACAATATCGGCCAAACGGGCGGCGATCTCCCCCATCATTGGACGCTTCGCCCGGTCCCGGTCGCCTGGACAGCCAAAGACCAGGATCAACTTCCCCTGGGTGACCTGGCGATATGTTTGCAGCAGCTTCTCCAGGCTATCCGGAGAGTGGGCAAAATCAACGATCACCGTAAAAGGCTGGCCAAGTTCGATCTTTTCCTGGCGGCCGGGAATAACTTTAACGTTCTCTATCCCCGCCTTGATCACCGACTGGCGCAACCCCAAAACCAACCCGCATTGGAAAGCGGCGGTCAGGTTGTAGGCGTTATGCCGGCCAATAAGCGGGGTCCTGACCTCTACCCCATTGATGACCACCGCCATTTCCTTCTCCCGGATCTCGACCGCCGCAACAACCGCGTCGCTATCGTTAAACTTGGTGTTCCTGAGATCATGTTTCGCCTGTTCCAGGCCGAACGAGTAAACCTCTCCTTTGACCACGCTGATCAGCGAACTGCTGGCTTGATCATCAATGTTAATAATGGCGATCGCGTCGCGATCAAGCATTTCAAAAAGCTTACGCTTGGCCAGAAGATAGCCGTCCATCGTCCGGTGGTAATCAAGATGGTCGTGGCTTAAGTTGGTGAAGATCGCGATCGCGAAGTGACAGCCGCGGACCCGCTCCTGCGCCAGAGCGTGGGAAGAGACCTCCAGTACACAATGACTGCAGCCTTCATTCACCAGCCTCGCCAGTTCGGCCTGGAGGTCTGAAGCCTCCGGCGTGGTCATGGGAAAAGCAACGGTCCCGATCAGTCCGGTCCTGAACCCGGCTTCATTCAAGATCGATCGAATAAAATATGAAGTGGTTGTTTTCCCTTTGGTCCCGGTGATCCCGATCAGCTTTAGTTTTTTTGACGGGTGGCCGTAAAATTCGGCCGACAGGTCGGCCAGCGCTTCCCGGGCGGAAGGGACAACTTTTAATTCAACGCCAGAAGGGACTGTAATCGCTTTTTCGGCGACGATCAGCTTTGCCCCGGCGGCGATCGCCCGCGGCACAAAGTCGGCTCCGTCGTGTTTCAAGCCGGGGATAGCCACAAAGATAAAACCTGGTTTAACCCGTCTTGAATCGTAGGTAATACCGGAAAAAGTCATGGTTATTCTCCCAACGAGTCGGCCATTTTGCCTTTGGTCATCAGGCTTCGGATATTTTGCCACCAGACGACCCCATGTTCAAACGCGTGAAAAAAGAGGGGACTATACGGAAAATCATAGGCGCCGATATATTTTTTCAGCTCGCCGTTAAAGCCTTTCTTGAAACGGTATACGCCAAAGAGCGGGTGCCCCTCCTCCGGCTTGGCCGGTATCCCCCAAAGATCGTAATCTTTGAGCCCCTTCGCTTTTGCCCACTTGATGATCTTCCAGTGGAGGAGGTGATTTGGCATAACGTTCCGGTACGCGGAGGCGGAAGCCCCATACATATACCAGAGCCGGCTGCCAAAATTAAAAGTGATGACCGCGCCGATCGGCTTCCCCTCATAATAAGCGACAAAGTTGGCGCCCAGTCCGGCCCGGAAGATCACCTCTTTGATCTTCTGATAGTAAGATAGCGGATGGATCAGAAATTTATCCCGTTTGGCGGTCTCGGTATATAGGTCGTAAAATTCTCTGATCCCTTTTTCGCTGCTGTCCTCTTTGACGTAGACCCCTTTTTTTTCGGCCAGGCGAATATTATAACGGGTCTTTTCGGCAAAACTCCCCATCAGGTCATCAAGCTCCCCTTCAATGTTGACTAAAAAAGTCGCCCTCGGTTGGATCTGCTTCAGCGCCCGTTCAAAACCAAGAGAGCTCAGGTTATCAAGGGCAAGATGGTCCCCTTCCTCCACATCAGGGTCGATCTTCAGTGAGATCGCCCGGTGCCGGTCGGCCTGCTCTTCAAGGAGATCAAGCATCGCATGCAGCAAGTCGCGGTTGCCATAGTCAAGGATCGGTCCCCGCGGCGCGTAAAAAAGCGAATGGCCGATCATGGGGACCTGCCGCTTGAGTATGGAGATCCCGGCCAGGATCTTGCCTCCATCTTCAAGGACGACCCTGATCGGCTGCCAGCCGAAGCGGGCTTTTAATTCCCCCCATTCATATGATTGGAGGATGGAGTTGTGGGCTGAATAAGCGACAAAATTATTCCAGCGTTCACGATCGAGGTAAGTAATGATCTTGGCTTTCATGTGATATAATTATAACATGATTCTCGTGGTGGATAATTATGATTCGTTCACTTACAACCTCGTGCAATACCTCGGAGAAATGGGCGAAAAGCTCGCGGTTTACCGGAACAACGAGATCACGATCCCTGAGATAAAAAAACTCCATCCCGACCGGATCCTCATCTCACCCGGCCCCAAATCGCCTAAAGAAGCCGGGATCAGCTGCGATGTGATCAGAGCCTTTGCCGGGCAAATCCCGATCCTGGGGGTTTGTCTTGGGCACCAATCGATCGGCGAAGTTTTTGGCGGTAAGGTCGTCCGCTCCGGACGGATCATGCATGGCAAGACCTCGGAGATCAATCATGACGGCAAGACTATTTTTAAAGGGCTTCCCAGCCCGTTTGCGGCCACCCGCTACCACTCGCTTATTGTTGAGAAAAAAAGCCTCCCGGATTGCCTGGAGATTTCAGCCTGGACCAAAGAGGGAGAGATCATGGGATTGCGGCATAAAAAGTTCGTCGTTGAGGGGGTCCAGTTCCATCCGGAGTCCATTCTGACGGCGCATGGCCGAAAATTACTGGAGAATTTTTGTAAACTGCCGAGGAGCTAAACTTGCGGTTCGCCGGATGATTGAACGTGGCTAATATTTAATGAAAGCAGCGTCTGCGGATTCGGCGAGAAAACAACCCCGCGGTCACCAGGCAATTTTGTCCCTACCAACTTGCCGGTCTCTTTGGCAAAGGTCGCTTTTAAGGCCTCTAAAAAGTTTTCCTGCGCGCTGGAAGCCCCTTTTATTTTATTAGAGGACAGCCCACTTCCGGAGATCTTAAAAATGCCATCAACCATACTAATATATCGTTTTATACGGCAGAAAACTTGCAAAGGCCGCCTAAATACGGCCTAAGCGCATCGGGGATAACAATTGAACCATCCTCTTGCTGATAATTCTCTATAATAGCGGCAAAAGTTCGGCCGACAGCGAGCCCGGAGCCGTTAATAGTATGGACAAATTCAGGCTTGGCCTCCTTTTGCGGCCTATAACGGATCCCGGCCCGCCTCGCCTGGAAACTCCCAAAATTAGAGCAGGACGAGATCTCCCGGTATTGGTTTTCCGAGGGGAACCAGACCTCAAGGTCGTATGTATTGGCTGACGCAAAGCCGAGATCGCCGGTACATAACTGGACAACCCGGTAAGGGAGGTTCAATTTTTGCAGGACTTTTTCGGCATCAGCGGTCAGCTGTTCATGCTCGGCTGGGGAGCTTTCCGGGGTAGTAAACTTGACCAGCTCAACTTTGTTGAACTGATGCTGGCGGATGATCCCTTTGACATCTTTACCGTAGGAACCAGCTTCGCGGCGAAAACAAGGGGTATACGCCACATACTTTAGCGGTAGTTTTTCTAGCTCCAGGATTTCGTCCCGATGGAGATTGGTCACCGGGACTTCAGCGGTCGGTATCAGGTAAAGATCGTCATCCTGGCAGCGGAAAAGATCTTCCGCGAATTTAGGCAGCTGGCCCGTACCGCGCAAGCTGTCGGCATTAACCAGCAACGGAGTTAAAACCTCCGTATATCCATGCTCTTTAATGTGCAGGTCAAGCATGAACGAGATCAAAGCCCGCTCCAGGGCCGCGCCAAAACCTCGATAAACCACAAACCGGGACCTGGCAATTTTTGCCGCTCTGGCAAAATCGAGGATCCCAAGCCGCGCACCCAGCTCATCGTGAGGGAGCGGCTTAAAAGAAAAACTTGGCTTCGTCCCCCAGCTTCTGATCTCTGTATTCTGCCCGCTCCCCTCCCCGATCGGCACCAAGCCATCGGGAAGGTTAGGGAAGTTTAAAACAATATTATTTAATTCTGATTCAAGCCCCTGCTGCTTGGTCTCCAGCTCTTTGATCTCGTCAGAGAGTCCCTTCATTTCGGCCAGCAGGGCCGAGGCATCCCCTTTATTCCTCTTAAGCTCGCCGATCTTTTCGGACGCGACATTCCGGCGGGCCTTTTTTTCTTCGATACTGGCGGTCAACTTCCGCCATTTTTCATCAACGGAAGTGAATTCGTCGACCAGAGAAAGATCGGCCTTCCGGTTCTTCAGGCCGGCCTTAACCTTTTCGGGCTCCCCTCGCAACACCTTTGGATCAAGCATAGATTTATTTTATCACCTTTCTGGCGCTAAGCAATGCGGCAAAGGAGACAGCGACCGAAAAGAACATAACCCCCGAAAACCCCCAGAAATGAAAAAAGATCCCGGACAGGAGCGGCCCGATCACCGCCGCCAGGTTGAGCAGGGAGGTCAAAATCCCCGCCACCCCCGCTTTTTCGGCGTTCCTGGTCAACAGCTCCTGGTTGGCCCCAACCTCAAACGTGGAAAACGAAAAAGCGATCAAGACCTGGAGCGGCAGGACCAGCCAAAAATTCTGGAGCAGGGCATAAAGAATAAATGTGACCAGGGTATAAAATATACCCCGGCGGAACATAGTCAGCCCCGGGAACCGCTCGACATACTGCATCAGGACAAATTGTGAAAAAGTGTTGATAAAATAAGCGACCCCTACCCAGAACCTGGTCCCGCCAAGATGCATCAAATACAAGGGGAAGATCACCCACAGGTTCTGGGCGCTCAGGGAACGGAGAAAATACGGCAGAAACACATCCCGGTTCCTGATGAGCAGCTCCCAGGAAAATGGGTCGCGGGAAGATTTTTTTATAACCGGCAGCTCTTTGAGCCGCAAAGAAAAAAGAAAAGCAACGGCAAAAAGGACCGAGCTAAAGATAAAAATATAGTTATTACGGACCAGGAGGCCGGCCAGCATTGAACCAAGCGCCCAACCAAGGGCTCCATAAGCCTTAAATTTGCCGATCAATCCTCGATCTTTAAAGGCATAAACGGTCAAGGCGGCCGGGAACATCCCGGCAGACAGTCCGGCCCCGGTCCTGACCAGAAGAAGAGAAAAAGGATCACGGGCCAATATTTGCAAAGCAAACAATATTGTTGAAAGAAGCAAGCCGAGACGAAGGAATAAAGCGTACCCAAAAAAATCGGCCAGTCGCCCGAAAATGTAAGCGGAAAGGAAAAAAGCGGCAAAATAGGCGCTGATCGTCAGCCCGACCGCCAGATTGCTCCCCCCCATCTCCTTGACCATCACCGAGATAAAAAGCTGCGAAGCAAAAAGAGAAGCATTGGTTAAAAAAGCGATAAGCGTCGAGATTTCCATTGATTATCCGCCGGCTAAGAGCGGCTCCACTTGGTCCCGTAAGGGGTATCTTCCAGAATAATTCCGTCGGCTTTCAACCGGTCGCGGATATCGTCTGACCGTTTGAAATCCTTGTTTTTCCTGGCATTTTCCCGTTCAGCGATCAGCGCCGCGACCACCGAATCAAGGGTCTGACGGTCCGCCGCGAAAGTTATCCCCAAAATGCCAAAATATTGCGTGACTACTTCGCGCATATACTCGAGGCATTCTTTTTCATCTTCCCCATCGTCTAGCGTTTTGCGGCAATATTTGATCAACTCAAAAAGGGCGGCGATCGCTCCGGCGGAATTAAAATCGTCGTTCATTGCCGCGGAAAATTTATCAAGATATGGCAGCAGTTCTTCTTTGAGGTCGCTTATTTCGACCGGTGGCGCCTCCCCGGGTGAATTTTCCAGCATAAAGTTAAGATCGGCCAGGAATTGCCTGACCCGGCCATAGGCCTCCCCCGCCCCCCTCATTTCAGCGTCGCTGTAATTGATCGGGCTCCGGTAGTGAGTGGAAAGGATAAAAAAGCGGATGACCATCGGGTCAAATTTCTCGAATATATCTTTCAAGGTAAAAAAGTTGCCGAGCGACTTGCTCATTTTTTCTTTATTAACCGTGACGAAGCCGTTATGGAGCCAATACTTCACCCAGGGCCGCTTTCCAGTCAGGCTCTCGGTCTGGGCGATCTCGTTTTCGTGGTGGGGAAATTCCAGGTCTAGCCCTCCGCCATGGATATCAAACTGCTGGCCAAGATATTTCGTCGACATGACCGAACATTCAATATGCCAGCCGGGACGTCCATCCCCCCAGGGACTGGGCCAGGCCGGCTCCCCTTCTTTGGCCCGCTTCCAAAGGACAAAATCAAACGGGTTCTTCTTCCCTTTATGCTCTCTGACCCTGGCCCCTTCTTCCTGCTCGTCAAGCTGGCGGCCGGAAAGTTTCCCATAATCAGGAAAAGCTTCAACTGAAAAGTAGACCCCATCAGGAAGCTCGTAGGCCACCCCTTTGGACTCAAGCCCCTTGATCCAATCGATCATTTCCTGGATATGTTCGGTCGCTTTGGGATAAACATCGGCCGGCAGGACGTTCAGTTTCCCCATCGCCTCAAAGAATGAAGCGCTGTATTTTTCAGCGATCTCAAGGCAAAGCGCCTTCATTTCCTTGATGCCTTGATGCCTTGACGCCCCTTCTTTCGCCTTCTGTATTATCTTATCATCGATATCAGTAATATTTTGGACGTGTTTAACCCTATAACCCGCATAAACCAGATAGCGCTTGATAACGTCAAAAGTAACATAGGCGCGGGCGTGCCCGAGGTGGCTTTCGTCATAGGGGGTTATCCCGCAAACGTACATTTTGATCTCGGGTGGAGCAATGGGGGCCAGCTCTTCCTTGCGGCGGGAAGCGGTGTTATATAGCTGGATGGTCATTTTTTCTTTTCCAGTTTCTCCAGCCGCTGGCTGATCTCTTCCAGCGCTTTGGCCACCGGATCGGGAAGTTCGTTATGGGCAAGCGGTTCGATCCGTTGTCCTTTTTGGACAACGATCCGGGCCGGATTGCCGACCACCGTTGAATGCGACGGGACCGGCTTGGTCACCACCGCGGCCGCGCCAACCCTGGCAAAATCGCCGATCGTGATGTTTCCCAGAATGATCGCTTCCGCGCCGATCACCACGTTGTTGCCGATCGTCGGATGCCGCTTTCCTTTTTCTTTTCCGGTCCCCCCCAGGGTCACTCCCTGGTAGATCGTCACGTTATCTCCAATGACAGCGGTCTCACCGATCACCACGCCGCAACCGTGGTCAATAAAGACCTTTTTGCCGATCTTCGCCCCGGGATGGATCTCGATCATCGTCAATAGCCGCATAATTTGCGAGATCAATCTCGGCAAGATGGGGATCCGCCATTTATAAAGAACGTGGGAGATCCGATGGATCCAGATCGCCCAGAGCCCCTGATAAAGCAGAACTTCAAATATATTGGTCGCGGCCGGATCGCGTTCAAAGATCGCCTGGATATCGCTTATCATAAATTACTCCTCATTATCTGTCAAAAAAGGGATTTTTAGCCGAGACCGAAAGCGGGATACCGTAAGCCACGACCACTTCACTCCCCAAAAAGCCCCCCTCGATCGCCGCTTTGCCGACCGAATACATGACCCGGTTATCGATCCGATGGTCCATGGCGACCGACACCGCCGAGCCGATGGCGATCCCCAGGTCACCTGTGTTATAAGCGCAGAGCGCCCCCGCCTTCTCGGACTCCTGGCAATTCGGCCAGCCGCAAAACGAACAATATTTTAAACCGATCGATTTCTTCCTGGTCCCGATCAAGATCAGCGCAGCCGCTTTTTTAATATTCTCGGAATCGCGCAAAAAGGTTTGATGCTTTTCACGCTCGCCGATCTTTCTCATCTCTTCAGCCAGCTTTAATATATCATCGCCGGTTAAGATCATTATCTCTAAAAGATCGATCCCTTTCGCTTTAGGCGCGGTCCTGGCGGCTACGGCCATTTCTCCGGCTACAGCTTCGATCGTCCCAAGTCGCAGGCTTTCTTCTTTGATCATCATTTAATTAATCCGGCTGGCCAAGCACAACCCTGGTCGCCATAGCCGCCATCTGTTTGCCGGCAATCAAATATGGGGAGATCACCCGATCGGCTCCGGCTTTTTTCAGTTTTTCTTCGGCCTCAACCGTACCGGTCCTGGCGATAATGAATAATTTTGGGTTCAGGACCCTGGCCGAAAGAGTGACAAAAACATTGTCAGTATCCGAATCGGCAGCCGCAACCAGGCCTTTCGCGTTCTTGATCCCCGCGTCAAGCAGGATCTGATCGGTCGTCATATTCCCGACCAAAAAAGGAATTTTTGTCCCTTCCAATTCCCGGATAGTTTCTTCCTTGTTGTCGATCAACACATAAGGGACTTTAGCGGCGGCAAATTCCGAGGCGATCTGGTGGCCGACCCGGCCATATCCGCAAATGACAAAATGGTTTTTTTGGTTCGCGATCTTTTTTTCCATCTTTCTCCTCCTTCGATATCCGCCGATCTCACCTTCAACAATAATCTCTATTATCTGGCCGACCGTATAGGCGACCGTGCCGATCCCAAAAACGATCACGCCAATGGTTAAAACCCGGCCGGCCAGGTTCAGCTCATGAACTTCGCGAAAACCGACGGTCGACAAGGTAATGATGACCATGTAGAGCGCGTCAGACAGCCCCCATCCCTCAAAATGAACATAACCCCAGGTGCCAATAGCGATGATCGCGATGATCAGCAGCGCGGGAAAGATCAGCTTGGTTAAAGGGTTAACGCGTTTTTTTATCTGATATAACTTTTTCATTTTAGCAAAAAGACCGTAAAGTCCCCCTCGTGATAATCGTGCCTGACAATATACTTATTACAGGCGTATCTGATCATGTGCAAGAGCTGTTCCGGGTCAAAAAGATAGTACTGGGACGAATTGAGCCCCTTCACGTCACTGATCGGCAGAGACCCCTGGCTCAGAAAGTTGAGGGCCACGCCGCAATGCGCCAGCTCATACATACGGTAGATCATCTCCCGGACAAAATCAAGATGCTCTTCTTCGCCAGCGGTCCGAATGGTCAAAACACCGCTCGCCATGATGTAATCAAAACGGGGCAAATGCTTCTCCTCTAAAATATCTTTGACCTCAAATTTGGCTTCGGGAAATCTTTTTTGCGCGGTTTCCACCAGCTTTGGGGCAAGGTCCCAGCCGGTGTATTGGATCCGGTTCTTCTGGAGCAGGTTCTCGCTTTTCAAGAAAGCATACAAGTCAGCCAAGCCGCAGCCAAGATCAAGCAGGGAAATGCCGCTCGCCTTGCGGCCATACAAGAAGATCTCCGAAAATATCCGGTAGCGGAGGCGCTGGCTCTCCGGCGAATTCCAATCAAGCGCCTTATAGTTTGGCCCATGCTCGGCTAAAAGGTTCTCAAAATAGGCGATCTGTTTCTGTTTGTCGATCATCGCTCCCCCGGCGGCTAGATCAAGCCGTCCTTGATCATCCGCTCGGCGATCAGGACCGCGTTCAGGGCGGCGCCGCGGCGCAGGTTGTCAGCCACGATCCATATTTCCAGCCCTCTCTCCTGCGAGATATCTTCACGGACCCGGCCAACCAGGGTCTCGTTCTTGCCGACGCAGTCGATCGGAGTTGGATAAAGACCTTTGGCCGGATCATCAACCACTTTGACATCGGCAAAACCGGCCATCAGCTTCCTTGCTTCATCCGCGGTTATTTTTTTCCTGGTGGTTATATTGACCGATTCGGAGTGCCCGATCACCACCGGCACCCTCACCGCGGTCGCGGTCACTTTGATCGAGCTGTCCTCAAAGATCTTCTGGGTCTCGTTGACCATCTTCATCTCTTCTTTGGTATAACCGTTCCCGGTAAATTGGTCGATCTGCGGCACGACATTGAAAGCGATCCGCCTAAAGATGCATTTTGCTTCAACCGCCGCCTTCGGATCATCCAAAAGGACCTTGCTTTGCGCCATAAGTTCAACTACCGCCTCTTTCCCCCAACCGGAGACAGATTGGTAGGTTGAAACAACGATCCGTTCAATCCCGACGGCGTCATAAATCGGCTTGAGGGCCAAAACCATCTGGGCGGTCGAGCAATTCGGGTTGGCAATGATCCTTTTATGGTTTTTTAAAGCATGGCCGTTGACCTCGGGGACGACCAGGGGAACAGCCGGGTCCATGCGAAAATGAGAAGTATTGTCGATCACCAGGCACTGCCGATTGGCCGCTTCCGGCGCGAGCGCGGCGGAGACATTGCCTCCGGCGGAAAACAAACCGATCTCCATTCCATCAAACGATTCCGGCTTAGCCTCTTCAACGGTGTAATCTTTCCCCTGAAAGGTGACCTTGGTCCCGGCGGTCCGGCCGGAAGCCAGCGGCAGGAATTTGTTGACCGGAAAATACCGCTCTTCCAGGACTTTCATCATCTCTTTCCCGACCATTCCGGTCGCCCCTAAGACGCAAACATTATACTTTTTCATAAAACTCTCCCTCCAAAATATTCGGCGACACCGGACGCGGTCAGCGCTGTGCCGGCGGCCGCCGCGACCGGTTCGGCAATGATCGTTTCGATCGGCAAATTCTCCCCGCTGTATTCACGGACCGACTCCATCAGCGACTCCTTATTTTTGGCATCGTCCATCCGTTCTTTATGGAACGAATACCCCTTGCGGAAGCCCAGGATCAGCTTGCCGGCGCTGCTCACCTCGATCGGTTCGGCTTCAGCAAGCGAAACATAACCGGTAAGGCTTTTTTGCTTCATGCTTTCCAGGATATCTTTCCAGTGGTGCCTGATCCGCTCAATGGTCACGCCATCTTTCTTGACCGCCGGTTTTTCGGTTTTTTGCGGGATCACCGCAACCGTTGGCCTAACCACCGCTTTTACCGGTAAAGCTTTTTGCGCAACGGCATGAGGCTCATCTTGCAGCAGCTCAACTATCGCCACTTCCAGTACCAGCCTGGCGTGGGGATGCCATTTCATATCAAGCTCAGCGCGGGAGAGGGCCTTGATCGCCTCTTTGATCCGCGGCAGGGAGAATTTTTCCGCTTGCGCCCTCAACCGCTCCAGCTGCTCACCGGTCAATTCCAGCGCTTCGCCGGAACCGACCTTCAGATGGAGCAGATTGCGAAAGTGCATCACAAAATCGCGGGCGACCTGCGACATTGACCGCCCCTCTTCAACCCCGGTCTTGATCAGGGCAAGGGCTTTGGTTTCGTCCCCGGCGGAGATCGCTTCGGCAAAACCGAACAGGAGTTCTTCATCGGCTGTCCCTAAAAGGGTCACAATACTATCGCAGGTTATCTCTTTCCCCGAAAATGAGATCGCCTGATCAAGCAGAGAGATCGCGTCCCTCATCCCTCCTTCGGCAGAGCGGGCGATCAGGTCGAGCGCTTTATCCTCGGCTTTGAAGCCCTCGGCTTTCGCAATTTGCTTCAGGTGAGCAATGATCTCCGCCAGCTTGATCCGGCAAAAGTCCAGACGCTGACACCGGGAAGCGATCGTCGCCGGGACTTTTTGCAGTTCGGTCGTCGCCAGCACAAAAATAGCATGGGCCGGCGGCTCTTCCAGCGTCTTAAGCAGGGCGTTGAACGCTTCGGAGGTCAGCATATGGACTTCGTCGATAATGTAAACTTTATAGCGCCCTTCCAGAGGGGCAAAACGGACCCGCTCGCGCAGGTCGCGGATCTCGTCGATCCCCCGGTTGCTGGCGGCATCGATCTCGATCACATCGACCGAATGGCCGTTCTTGATCTTGTCGCAGTTGTCGCATTTACCGCAGGGAGAGGCGGTCGGGCCATCTTTGCAGTTCAGGGATTTCGCCAGGATCCTGGCGGTCGAGGTTTTCCCGGTCCCGCGCGGTCCGGTAAATAGATAGGCGTGCGCGATCCGCTTGGTCATGATCGCGTTCTTCAGGGTCTGGACAATGACCGGCTGGCCAATGATCTCGTCAAAGGCTTGTGAGCGCCATTTTCGATATAACGATATATAACTCATCGGTACACCCTCGGCACCCTTTTGCCGATACTGCAAACAACTTCATATGAAATTGTTTCCTCTAAATCAGCCATTTCGTCGGCGGAGATCCCTTCTCCCCCCTGACGACCGATCAGCACAACTTCATCTCCAACCTCAACATTGGCGCTGCCGACGTTGACCAGAGACATATCCATGCTCACCCGGCCAACGATCGGGAACCTTTTTCCCCGGATCATGACCTGTCCACGATCAGATAATCGGCGGCTAAAGCCATCGGCATAGCCGACCGGCAGGGTCGCGATGCTGGTCGCTTCCTTGGTTACGTAGGTTGAGCCGTATGAGAGCGGCGTTCCCGCCGGGACTTTTTTCAAATAGACGACCCTGGTCTTGAAAGAAAGGGCCGGCTCCAGGGCAATAAGCCGCCGGGAATTCCCGAGCGGATAAAGACCGTACATCATCAGGCCGATCCTAACCAAGTCAAGATGGGTCTCCTGGTGAAAAAGGGCGGCGGCCGAATTAGCCGAGTGTTTCAGCGGCACCCGCGGCATCCGGTCGATGATCTGTTTGAATTTGCCGAATTGCTCCCGGGTAAAATTATCTTCCGGGTCCTCCGCCTTGGCAAAATGGGTGAACAACCCTTCGATCTCCAGGCCGGGAAGCGACGCGACTTTGGCGATAAAAGCCATCGCTTCCGACGGGGCGACCCCCACCCTCCCCATGCCGGTGTCGATCTTGACATGGACCCTGACCTGGCGCTTCCGTTTTTGCGCCTCTTCCGACAAGGCTTTGGCTTCGGCAAAAGAATAGATCGTCTGGGTCAGATCGTGCTGGATTATTTCATCAGCCACCGAGGTTGGCGATTCGGTCAGGATCAGGATCGGGGAAAGGATCCCGGCTTCGCGCAGCTCCAGCGCCTCTTTCAGGTTGGCAACGCCAAGATAATCGGCCGCCGCTTCACCCGCCGCCCGGGCCACCGCCACCGCGCCATGGCCGTAGGCGTTCGCCTTTACCACCGCCATAAACTTTACTCCCGGGGCAAGCTTTTTCCTGATCTCCCCGATGTTCCGTTTGACCGCCGCTAAATTAATTTCCGCGTAAGTGTTCATTTCTTAATTTATCCACCAGTTCGTCGGGGATCGAAAAATCTCCCAGTTTTGACTCGCGACCAGAATCTTCGCCATGAAAATCGGAGCCTCCGGTCAATAAAAGGCCGTTCTTTTTTCCCAGCCGGACATAGTAGTCAACCTGGTCGGCGTAATGCCCCAAGTAATACGCTTCGATCCCTCGCAATCCGCTGTTGATCATCTCCGGGATCAGATCATCGGCTTTGGAGATCGCCGGATGGGCAAAAACCGCGATCCCTCCCGATCCTTTGATCAGCTTGATCGCTTCGTTCGGCGTCAGTTTAAAGTGGGGAACATAGGCCGGCGCCCGAAAATCAAGAAAGCGCTTGAACGCTTCCCGAAAATTCAAGACGATCCCCTTTTTGATCAGGGCCCGGGCGACATGCGGGCGCCCCGGCGATTTTTCTCCTGAAAGAGCGAAAACTTCTGTCGCTTCGATCTCGACCCCAAGCGACTTAAGCTTTTCAACGATCGTATAGATGCGTTCGACCCGGCTCGCCTGGATCCTGGTTAAAACTTCAAGCAATTCCGGGTTTTTGTGATCAAGATAATACCCCAGGATATGAACCTCGGCCTGGGCCGTTTCGGTCGTCATCTCAATCCCGGGAATAAGCTCGATCCCGGAGAGCGCGGCTACTCGTTGCGCTTCTTCCAGGCCATCCACGTTATCGTGATCGGTCAAAGAAATGGTTTTCAGGCCGGCCGCGGCCGCCATTTTTACCGTTTCTTCAGGAGAAAATGTGCCGTCGGATTGGTTCGTGTGTATATGAAGATCGGCTGGCATTTTCTGGATCAATTATAGCAGAATTTCAGCGGGCGGTAAACGGAAGGCAGACTGAATAAAACCTTCAGGAAGCCTGCGATAATATCTTTTTATCCCGCGACTAAACGTCGCGGCCACAGAAATATATTTATAATTGCTTCAGCTGTTGCGACGAGCCTTCCTCCTAATTATTCTCAACCTCTTTCCCTCTCCCTAATCTTTTCTTAGCTTCATCTTCCGTCAAATAATTATGCTTTGAAACAATCGATCGCCCCAGCCGTTTTTCCAGAGCTTTACGGGCATCCCCCGCAATCCTGCCCCCGGCCTGGGCATCCGACTTAAGTTTATGCGTCCAGAT
>JAHJKL010000008.1 GCA_018822365.1 Candidatus Margulisiibacteriota bacterium | reverse complement strand
TGCCGAAGAATTGGGGACAGTTGACGTGGACCTTTTAACTCTACCGCCGATCATACTTGACGATAACTTCCAAATATACTTAAATGCTCTTAACGGGGAGTTGGCCCATCAGGGGGGGCACCATGTCCCCGGACTGCCCAGATTTTATTTGGGGCGAAAAACCAGCCAGCCTGGCAATCGATCAATGATCCGTTCTATCTGCTTTAAGATAACCCAGGCAGTTTTGCGAACAAACCTCCCCCAGCGGGATTCTTCCTTGGGCAGGGAAACCAAAGCAATGTCTACCGCCCTAATTATCTCATCGCAGGTCCTGAATCTTTTTTCCGGACTATGGGCGAGCATCCCTTTTACTAATGCCCGGACCGGCTTGGGGAACGAGTATAAACCAAGCGAGAACCGGCCTTCCAGGATCCTGGCCGCCGTCGCCAGATCGTTGTACTCCTCCCCTTGCCTGGCAAATGGATGCTCGAGAGTCAAACTTGTGTAAAAAACGATCCCGAGTGAAAAAATATCGGCCGCGGGACCAATTGGTTCGCCACGCAATCGCTCCGCTGAAAAATATGCTCTAGTCCCAATTTCCGGCGAAGCGGGAAAATAACCTACCAGGCCAAGGTCTATCACTTTGATCTCACCGCTGGCAGAGATCATAATATTTTCAAGCTTGATGTCCCGGTGGACCAACCCGAGGCGATGAATAAAGTTGACCCCGTCGGCGGCGTGGCGCAATATTTCGAGTGAACGGCGAAGCGAAAGGCCAAACCCTTGAACATCCTCAACCTCACACAAAGTTTCCAATAAATCTTGACCTTCAATTAACTCCAAAGCCCGGAAAGAGGTTCCCTCTTCAGTTCCAGACCCCAACATGTTAACGATCGCATTGTGGCCACCAGCACCGGAAATCAACTCCATGGCCAATGTTTCCACCGGTTGCGCGTTGGGAACTAAAACTGGCCGCTTATCGATCTTTAGGACCGATCTTTCCCCCCGGGCGGTTAGCGCGTGCCAGACTTCCCCTTCCGCCCCGGCGCCAAGCGGTTTTACCAGCTTGTATCCGCCCAAAACTCTGCCTGGCTGCAAATTCACAGAGCGGTTCCCGATCCCCCTGGCCAGAGGATTGACCATTGTCGTCCGGCGCACAATATCCGCTTTATAGGTCATTAGTCCTCCAAGAGACTTGATGGCTCTCTACATATATATCGTAAGAAAAGAGCAAATATTGCATCATTTAAGCGGATTCCCGGGTGTTGAAGTCCCACTTCAAGGATGCTAAAATGGTTTCATGATGAAGGGAAAAGCATGGAAATTCGGCAATAATATCGATACCGACCTGATCATCCCGGCCAGGTATCTCAACACCTCCGATCCGGCTGAGCTCGCCCAGTACGCCATGATGGACGCCGACTCGGAATGGGTCGATAAGATGACCCCCGGGGACTTTATCGTCGCGGGAGATAATTTCGGTTGCGGCTCCTCGCGCGAACACGCTCCGATCGCCCTCAAAGCAGCCGGGGTTGCGGCCATCATTGCCAAATCATTTGCCAGGATCTTTTACCGGAACGCCATCAACATTGGCCTCCCGATCCTGGAGTCACCCCAGGCGGGAGAGGAGATCAAAGAAGGAGACACGGTTGAGGTCGACCTGGCAAGCGGAACCATTACCAACAAAACCAGCGGTAAAACTTACAAAGCACAAGCTTTCCCCGAATTCATGCAAAAGATCGTCGACAAGGGCGGTCTGATCAATTACCTGAAGGCCAAAGCCTAGATAAGGCTGGCAACGGTATCCCCTACTTCCTTCGTCCCCATCCCCATTTTCCCGGCCGCCTGTGACGGCATTTTGGCTACGGTCTTAATAATCGCCTGTTCAATGTCGGCTGCCGCTTTTTCTTCCCCTAACTGGCTAAGCAGAAGCTGCATAGCGCCGATCGCCGCCAGAGGATTAATAACATTCTTGCCGGTATATTTTGGAGCGGAACCGCCGATCGGTTCGAACATCGAAACGCCGTGCGGGTTGATGTTCCCCCCCGCCGCGATCCCCATCCCCCCCTGGATCATCGCCCCCAGGTCGGTAATGATATCGCCGAACATATTGTCGGTGACAATGACGTCAAACCACTCCGGGTTCTTGACAAACCACATGCAGGTCGCGTCAACGTGCGCGTATTCCCGTTTGATATCGGGATAATCTTTGGTTCCGATCTCATGAAACACCCTCTCCCACAGATCAAAAGCGAAGGTCAGAACATTGGTCTTGCCGACCAGGGTCAGGGTCTTCCGCTTGTTCCGTTTACGGGTGTATTCAAAAGCATAGCGCAAACATCGCTCCACCCCTTTACGGGTGTTAACCGAGACCTGGGTCGCGATCTCGTCCGGGGTCCCTTTGCGGAGGTAACCGCCAGTGCTGGCATAGAGCCCTTCGGTATTCTCGCGGACTACGACAAAATCGATCTCCGCCGGCCCTTTGTCCTTGATCGGAGTGTAAACGTTCGGGTAGAGAATGACCGGCCGGAGGTTAATATATTGGTCAAGAGCAAAGCGGAGCTTGAGAAGGACCCCATGCTCCAGGATCCCGGGTTTGACCTCCGGATCGCCGACCGCTCCAAGATAGATCGCGTTATACTTTTTCAGTTCGGCAACATCTTCGTCGGTGACCAGCTCGCCGGTCTTGAGGTAACGCTTTCCGGAAAAGTCGAACTCTTTAAGTTCGTACTGAATATTATACTTTTTGGCGACTGTTTTCAGGGCCTTTAACCCTTCGGCCACCACCTCCGGCCCAGTCCCATCTCCGCCAATAACCGCTATTTTATATGTCATTTTAATTTCTCCCTCCAATTCACGACGTATAAATAATAGCAAAAACAGTGAAATTTATCAAGAAAAATAGCGATAAATGATCAGAATGTGCGCTCAAATGGTCTCAAGTGTCCCGCCCCCAATGCCTCTGCAACCAAGAAATATTGTTGCGGCCAGAGGTCCACGTCAGCTTACTAAAACTCATGCTCAATCGGTTATTACTCGGTTACTACGGCTCCAGGAACACGCCAAAAAGGAAATGACCGAACCTATCTGCTCGCTCATGGTCTTGCTATTTTCATTTGAAAGCCTTCCGACAAACGAAGCCCTAAGGTCCTTTTTAGCCAATACTTATGTTACTGACCAATCTGACTCTTTGTACATTCATGATATACCACGCCTGATCAGCAAATTAAGATGCCGACCAAGCAATGAATTACTTAGTTTCCCCATCTTGCAAAGAATCAATTCTGCCGTCCAGGAACAAACCGCAAGGATAGATCGGTCTTCGATCAACGAAAAAACATTTACCGCACACCAATACATAGGACGAATCAGGCAGCTGATCAAGATGGTCTGTTTGCGAAATACCGCCGTTGTAGGCAGCGTGGTCCCTCTGTCTATATTACAGCAACACGGCAGATTGATGAACTGGCTCTATCCATTAAAATCGCTGAACAGACTACTTTCTCAAACCCCAGCTACCACCAAACTAGAGGAACATATTATCCTGGACGAAACTTATTTAAAACTCTTCTGGACAGAGATCGAAGCCAAAAAATTCAAACCAAACCAAAAAATCGGTTTAAGTGATTTATTGGAGATCAACAAAGCAGTACAGACAAAATATTCAGCGAAGATGAGTCGCCAACAAAATCGCTGACCTGATAACCGCGAACCGTTGACAACCGGTTTTAACGATATCTTGATAATTTGAGCTATCTATCCCACCAATCGCCACCACTGGTACTTGCACTGCCTTCAATACTTTTTTCAACAGTTTTAATCCAACCGGTTTACCCAGCGGCTTGCTCGGCGTTTTGAAGATCGGCCCGCAACTGATGTAGTCGGCCCCCAGTTTGGCCCCCCTGATCGCCTGCTCCAGGCTATGAGTCGAGAGCCCGATGATCTTATCGTCACCGATCTTTTCTCTCACTTTACCAACTGTCAGTTTGGCAATATCTTCCTGCCCCAAATGGACCCCATCCGCCCCAACCTGCTCGACCAAATCCCAGTAGTCGTTGAGAATAAAGATCGCGCCGTGTTTTCTAGCCAGGGGAGATATCCTTTTAGCCAGTTGCGAATACTCGTCTTTACTGATCTTTTTATCCCTTAACTGGATCATTTTCACGCCGGCCGCCAGCGTTTTTTGGGCAACTCTCAAGTGGTCCAGGGACGGATCGGTCACGACGTAAAGGTCAAAGTCGAGCTTGATCGCTTTCTCTAATTTAGGAACAATCTCCTTCTCCAAATCGTAGAGCTGGAACCGGGCTTCTTTAAAAGTTCGGCCGTAAGCCGGTTTGATCAACTTGGAAAATTCCTCCAGAGAGCGGACCGCTTCTTCACCCCGCTTGATATTGGCCAGAAAAACCGCTTTCAAGTCGGTCCGCTGACCTTCACTTTCCGGATAAAGCGACCGGCCGACATCCCCGGCCGATTCCCGGTATAGATAAAAATCATCACCCAAGGGTTTAACCCCTTTTTGCAAGAGGTGCCGCAGTGCTTTGACCCGGACGGTCAGTTCCCGGTCATTAAGAATAAACCTGACGATCTCGTCAACCACCCGCAATCCTTCCATCGAGCGGTTAATATTAGCGTCAATAATCCTCATTACCTTGGCCTGCGCCTTTGCCTGTGCCTTTTGTCCAGCCTTTCCCATTTACATCTCCATCTTCACCCACTGGATTGGATCGACCCGCAAGTTGTTGACCGACATTCCCCAGTGGAGGTGAGCCCCGGAAGAGATCCCGGTGTTGCCTGATAGGGCCAATTTATCTCCCCGGCTGACCAACTGACCGACTTCGACCAGAAACTTTGAGAGGTGAAAATAAAGGGTCTGAACCCCTAATCCGTGGTCAACAACAATGGTGTTGCCAAAGGCTTTCAGCCGGCCGGTATAAACGACTTTTCCCGCATTGGGAGCGTAGACGGTAGTCCCTTGCGGCACGGCAATGTCATATCCGCGGTGACGGCCGGACGGTTTTCCGTTAACCCTCTGGATCACCCCAAAAACCATGGAAGTCTCCCCTTCGACCGGCATGGAAAATTTCCCCCGCCAGCGCTGGACAGGTTCTTTAACTACCAAAACCTTTTCGACATCGGCCCATTCGTTATTGATCAACTCCCGGCTCCGGAGCTTGTTTTTAGCCGG
This sequence comes from Candidatus Margulisiibacteriota bacterium, assembly GCA_018822365.1. NCBI lineage: Bacteria > Bacillati > Candidatus Margulisiibacteriota > Candidatus Margulisiibacteriota bacterium. The sequence goes on along the minus strand of JAHJKL010000008.1, from coordinate 2,610 downwards.
TTTAAGCCAGAAGGAAACGACCGGAAATTTACCTTTAGCTATAATAACCGTCTTTTTTATCGTCTTTTTACTTCCATCTGATCCATCGATCGTTAAATTAAGAGGATATTTCCCCGGTTTCTGCTCCAGGGGAATACCAACAAACCCCCGATAATAATCATCACCCTGGAAAAAACCGATCTTCTGCCCGATAAACGTGCCGCTGATCTTCACTCCGGCGGCTGCCTGGTTAAGCCTGATCTCTAAGGTTTTCCCCTGCCCGATCGATCTTGGGACAATCATCACCTGGTCAGCCGCCGCAAATATCGGGGAAACCAATAATAGAGAGATTAGGATAACGGCCTGTTTGTTCATTAATTTCATTCTAACATACTCTGAATATTCAAGGTATATTACCGGGGAAAAAGATCGCGCCGATATACAAGTTTTTCCCTTTAATATCCGATATATTAATAGAAGGAACAATACCTATGAGTATATCCAAAATTAACGCGCGTCCTCTTCATAGCGCTCCTGTAAGGACCACACCCAGAGCGACCGATATAAAAGCGGGGAGGATATTCAATAACCGTTATTTGGTTGTTGAGGTCTTGACCAGCGGCGGCATGGCCAACGTCTGCCGGGCGATCGATCTAGATCAACTGCGTCATAATCTGACCGCTTTAGGCGATCCCAGCCGCACCAGCCTTGGCCTGAATCTTTTACATCAAATTGTCAGCGGAACAAACGAAGAAGATATTGCCAAAGTTTTAAACTCCAAACAATGCAAACAACTCAAGAAACTTGGCCTTATGATGGGAACTGAAGTCCACATCAAAGCCGCCCAGGGTCATATGAAGGATTTTCTGGTCAGGGAATCTCATTTCATGGGAATCATTCCCAATCAACACGCCTCGCTTAGCATTGAACATGGTGAAACGGACGATACCGGATATTTTCTGGTCCAAAGATCGATCGATGGCTACACCCTGGACGCGTTGCTCTACGAAAGAGATTTTGACCTGTCTGAAGCGATCAATATAATCCGTAATGTCCTGGTCGGCCTGGATGCCGCCCACCGCCAAACATTTAATGGCTATACAGGCTTTGTCCACCGGGATATTAAGCCGGCCAATATTGTGGTCGATCATGCCAGGCGTGTCTATATTATTGATTGGGGAACGGTCCATCCGATGCAGGAACAAATTGACGATCAGCTTATCGGCACGGTCAGTTACATGGCCCCTGAACAGATCCGGGGAAATACCCGGCTTGATGCCAGGACCGATATTTACGCGCTGGCTATAATTTTCCAGGAAATGGTGACCGGAGTAAAAAGTCCAATGCGCACGATTGACGTGCCCGGTTTATTGTCCCAGGAAAAATTAGCCCATATAATGTGGAAAAAAACGCACACCGAAATGCCCCCTCTTGCCGCCAGTTCTATTGCCGATAAACTAAAAGTAGATACTGTTTCCGGCGAGACCGCCTCCCCAACCATCGAATTTAACAAGCTATCCAGACATATCCAGGACCAGATCAACCTGCTCCACAGCCAGCTTAACCGGATCATTTTGGAAGCTACCAGCAAAGAGATGGAAGAGAGGATCGGTGTTGGAGAAATGCTTTTCCAGCTTGACGCGATCGACAATACCTACCGGCAATTAAAAGCGGCGGAAGTTCAATATATTATTCCGGCCCGGGGAGAACAGGACGAGGACCTGCCGACCCAGGTCCTGGTTGGCGCTAATTCTCCTGTCGATCCGCTTATTGACGGAGAACCGACCGTTGTTTTTCGTAAATACCCTGAAATTTCCTCTTTTTACTCCTGATAGATATTCGGATCAATTATCGATTATTAAAGGGAGCTTTTTTGAGTACTCTAATCGCCAACATATCCCGTATCGCCAGGCCAGCCGCCAGTGAAACCCGCTGTTTTGCCGCCTCAACCAAGGTGCCGGTCGTCAGGCACTTATTCAGTTCCGGTCCGCTCACCCTGGCCGATGTTCGCCTGCCGGCAATTTGGTCACGCTATGACTCCCAGCAGCTTGACGGTTTACTTTTCACTCAATTAAACTACTTGCCACCGGAATTATCGCTATTAGATAGAATTGCCGGGCCTTGCCGTATGGTTGGCTTTGCCGCTTCTTTCCGGGAAATCTTCGGGCCAAATTTCAGGCCGCCAAGATCGGTTTACGATCGGCAGGATAACTACACCTATCGTTACTCTCCGGGATTCCCTTTCCCCAAGCCAGAGAATCCGGTTCAAAGACACCTGTCTCATAGCTTCAACCATGAAGAAGCGTCAGCTTTTCTCGGCGGCTTCACAGATATGGCCGGACAATTAGTTTTTCTCTCCCTGACTAATCCGGACGGCGCTTTTTGGACCCCTCCCCAGCTGGCCGCGAATTTCGCCTGCCTCGAGCAACTTATCCGATAAGTAACTAAACCAATAAAAAAGCGCCGACCGTTAATTAAAACGACCGACGCTTTTAAAATCTTTGAAAACCAGGCAACCCCCGACTTTTACATCGGGGCTAGGAGACGACGCGAGACCGACCTAAGAGTATTTCCGAAATAAATCGGAATGTAAACTCCTTAGAAAGGAGGTGATCCAGCCACACCTTCCGG
>JAHJKL010000007.1 GCA_018822365.1 Candidatus Margulisiibacteriota bacterium | reverse complement strand
GAAAAGAAGCGTATTCGTGGTTTGGTGGAACAATATGCTCCACGGGCTTATAAATTGCTTTCTGGGACCGAACTGGAAGCTTAAGAATAGAAGTTTTTGGCGGTTCAGAACCAACCTTGACCATGGTTATATTGTAACCTGATGGTATTAACATAATATATCTTGCGAGTTAATTCCTTGTAACAAAGCGGCTTTTCCATGATATTCAAGGCTTTTATCGATTGTGCGACGATTTTTTCTAGGTTATAATTAGCCGCGATGAAGCCAAAACACTACGAAGAGCTCGGTTTCGCCAAAGTCGACCACCAACGGATCCACCGGAAAGGTTTTCCCGAAGTGATCTACTCTCCCGGCAAAACCCCCGAGCAAATTGCCAGGATCGCTCTTAGCATCCACCAAAAAGGCCATAATGTTCTGGCCACAAGAGCTGATCGCAAGGCTTTTCTTGCCGTCAAAGAGAAGCTCAATAAAGCTGTTTATCACAAAACCGCCAGGATCATATCTGTTCGTTGTAAGCTGGAGTTTGTTAATTGTCGGTCAAATATCGCCATCGTAACCGCCGGCACCGCCGACCTCCCGGTTGCTGAAGAAGCGGCAGTCACAGCAGAATTCCTTGGCCGGAAAGTTGAACGGATATATGACGTCGGGGTGGCCGGGATCCATCGGTTGATTAAAAATCTCCCGAAGATCAATAAGGCAAGAGTGGTGATCGTCGTCGCCGGGATGGAAGGGGCGCTCGCCTCGGTCATCGGCGGCCTGATCGATAAGCCGATCATCGCCGTCCCCACTTCGGTCGGCTATGGCGCCAGCTTTAAAGGGCTCTCTGCCCTGCTCACTATGCTTAACAGCTGCGCACCTGGTGTTTCTGTTGTTAATATTGATAACGGCTTCGGCGCCGCGGTCTGCGCTCATTATATTATCAGTAGCCCTCACCCCACCCCCTCTCCCAGAGGGAGAGGGGCAAAAAGCAATAAACTGCGGAAAAATAATAACCGGGGTGAGGGATGAAGATCGCTTATTTCGACTGCTCCTCCGGCCTGGCCGGCAATATGATCCTGGGGGCGTTTCTGGATGCTGGGTTGGACAAAAACTATTTAATTAACCAACTTGGAAACCTGCGAATAAACTTCGCGGTTTCCAGGTTGCAAATCAAGAAAACGAAAAAACACCATATCAATGGAACATATTTTGAAGTAATAAGTAACGAACAACACCATCGCAATCTTGCCGACATCCTTAGGCTGATAAATAGAAGCAAGTTGCCGAAAACGGTCAAAACTCTTAGCGCCAAGATCTTCCGCCGTTTAGCCAAGGCCGAAGCCAAGGTCCATGGCACGACCGTTAATAAGGTCCACTTCCACGAAGTCGGAGCTGTCGACGCGATCATCGATATAGTCGGCACGGCGATCGCTCTTGAAAAGCTGGGGATCGGGGCGATCTATGCTTCACCAATTCCTCATGGACAAGGCTTTATCAAACATGCGCATGGCATCCTGCCAAACCCCGCCCCAGCGACCGCGGAATTGCTTAAAGGGATACCAACCTACGGAATAGAGGTCACCGGAGAGGTCGTCACCCCGACCGGAGCGGCAATAATCAGCACCCTGGCCAGCGGCTTTGGACCGGCGCCGAAAATGGCGGTAGAGGAAATCGGCAGCGGCGCCGGCAGTAAGCCCTTCCCCACTCTCGGGATGCTCCGGGTCTATATTGGCGAAGCGAATTTGCCGACGGAAAACGAGGCAATCCTCGAAATTGAAACAAACATCGATGACATGGGGATAAAAACCCTGAACAAAGCGATCGCCGCGCTGATGAAAGCCGGAGCGCTAGATGCCTTTATCGAGCCGATCCTGATGAAAAAGGAACGGAACGCCAATAAACTGACCCTTCTCTGCCGGCCGGAGAAAAAAGATCAGTTGCTGGCGCTCCTCTTTAAACTAACGACAACTCTTGGAGTAAGAATGTTTCTAGTCAGCCGGGAGGTTTTAAAAAGGAAATTCGTCAGCGTTAGCACCAAATACGGCAAAGTAAAGCTTAAGCTTGGTTTATTGGAAGGGAAAGTAATGACCGCCGCCCCGGAATACGAGAATTTAAGAAGGCTGGCCAAAAAACACCGGGTACCGATCAGTAATATTAATTTGATCTACCCCTCTCCCTCTGGGAGAGGGGCAAGGGGTAAGGGTTTCTAAGCACCCTTCTCTTTAAATAAAGCGATCTGCTCTTCCAGGCGGCTCACCGCCGCTTTGATAAAACCGGCAAAAAGAGGATGAGGACGATTTGGCCGCGATTTGAATTCAGGATGATACTGGGTCGCCAAAAAGAACGGATGACTTGGCAGTTCGATCACTTCCACCAGATCGGCATCGGGATTGATGCCGGAATAGACCAGACCGGCTTCTGCCATTTGCTGGCGGAAATCATTGTTAAATTCATAGCGGTGGCGGTGCCGCTCATCCACTTCATCCCGGTTGTAGAGCTTATGAAGGATCGTCCCCTTCTTTATCCTGCAGGCATAAGCCCCAAGGCGCATTGTCCCCCCCTTATCGATCAAACCCCGCTGTTCAGGGATAAAATCGATCACCGGGTGCTTGGTCTCCGGATCAAACTCCGATGAGTTCGCCCCTTTAAGTTTGCAAACATTGCGGGCATATTCGATCACCGCGCACTGCATCCCGAGGCATAGCCCCAGGAACGGTATGTTGTTCTCCCGGGCGTAGCGGATCGCTTTGATCTTCCCTTCCACCCCGCGCGCGCCAAACCCTCCGGGGATCAAGACCCCCTGAACATCACGCAGGACCGAGTCGATGTCTTCTTCCTCTTCCAGCTTCTCGGCATTGATCCACTTGAGCTCGATCTTGGCCTGATTAGCGATCCCGCCGTGTTTAAGCGATTCAACAATGCTTAAATATGCGTCTTCCAGTTCGGTATATTTGCCGACTATGGCGATCCGGACAGTGTGCCGGAGAGAATGCCATTCCATAACGATCTTTTCCCATTCAGCCAGGTCAACTTTCTTCGATTCCAGGTCCAGGTATTTGACGACGATCTCGCCGACATTTTCTTTTTCGATCGCCAGGGGAACGTCATAGATCGACGGCATATCGGCCAGGCCAATGACCGCTTCTCTGGCAACGTCGCAAAAAAGGGAGATCTTTTCCTTCATTTCGTTGCTGATCGGCTCGCGGGAGCGGCAAACAATAATATCGGGCTGAATACCGATCTCACGAAGCTTCTGGACGCTGTGCTGGGTCGGCTTGGTCTTGAACTCATGGGTGGTATCAAGAAAAGGGATCAAAGTAACATGGAGATTAACGCAGTTGTCCCGTCCCACTTCCTTGCGGAATTGACGGATCGCTTCCAAAAACGGCAGACCCTCGATATCACCAACGGTACCGCCGATCTCGCAAATAACAACATCAAAATGCTGGTTTTTGGTCACCTGGCGGATCCGGTCCTTGATCTCGTTGGTAATGTGCGGGACGACCTGAACTGTCCCTCCCAGATAATCGCCGCGGCGCTCCCTGGTAATAACATTCCAGTAGACCATCCCGGTGGTCACATTATTAGATTTACCAAGACAGACATCGATAAAACGTTCGTAGTGTCCCAGGTCAAGATCGGTCTCAGCGCCGTCATCGGTCACAAATACTTCACCGTGCTGATAAGGGTTCATGGTCCCGGGGTCGACATTGATGTAGGGGTCAAGCTTTTGGATGGTAACGGAGATACCGCGGCTTTTCAAGATCCGGCCCAGAGATGCGGCTACGATCCCCTTGCCTAATGAGGAAACGACCCCTCCGGTAATAAAAATATATTTAGTAGTCATCCTCCAACACCTTCTTCCGCTAATTTATCGGGAAATTTCACTATTTTCACCCTGGCGATCCGTCGGCGGTGGACCCGCTCCACGCTGATCAGCAGGTTTTCGTAATGCACGACATCCCCGACCGACGGAGCTTTCCCCAGCTGACTGAAAACAAACCCGCCAACCGTATCGTAATCCCCTTCGGGGATATCAACTCCCAGTTTCCCGTTAAGATCGTCGATCGATAATTTGCCGTCAATTATTGCCGCGCCGTCCTCAACAGGTTCATAGCGCTTCTCTTCCCGCTCAAATTCATCATGGATCTCCCCGACGATCTCTTCCACCAGGTCCTCCATCGTCACGATACCGGAAGTGATCCCGTATTCATCGACAATGATCGCCAGGTGGGTCCTGGCCGCCTGCATCTCATGCAGAAGTTCGGTCACTTTCTTGGACTCCGGAATGATGAAGGGCTGGTGCATCATTTCCCTGATGGTCGCGGCTTTGTGTTTCTTAAGCAGGTCTTTGGCATAGATCACCCCGATAACATTGTCCATGGTCCCTTCGTAAACCGGGATCCGGGAATGCCCGCTGTCAATGATCAGCCTGGTCAGCTCCTTTAGTTGTTTTTCCACGTCGCAGGCGATCACATCGGGACGCGGGGTCATCACCTCTCTGGCGATCGTATCGCCAAACTCAAAGATCGAGGTGATCATCGCCCGCTCTTCTTCTTCGATCAGCCCTTCCTTCTGACCTTCGGCCAGGACCATTGCGATCTCCTCTTCGGTCAAAAATCCCCCTTTGCCGATCTTCCCTCCGCCAAAAATATAGATCAAGGGCCGGCTGAACAGGTTGGTCAGCAAAGCGATCGGTTGAAAAACGATCTTCAGAACATAGATCACCGGCGCGACAAAAAGCGAGATCAACTCGGCATTGTGGATCGCGATCGTCTTGGGAGTGATCTCGCCAAAAACCAGCAGCAAAAAGGTCATTATACCGGTCGCGATCCCCACCGCGTAGCTGATATTCACCATCCCATGCTGTTCAAAGAAGCTGATCGTCACCGAAGTCGCCAGAGCGGCCGCCCCGGTATTTGCCAGGTTATTGCCGATCAATATTGTCGACAGAAAATCACCGGGCTTTTCTTTTAGCTTGCTCAGCAGTTTCGCGCCCCGGACTTTACGCTCGACCAGGCCTTTGACCTTGATCCGGGACAGGCTGGTGATCGCTGTTTCAGTGGCGGAAAAGAAAGCGGACAGAACCAATAGGACCAAAAGTAAAATTATTTCCATTGTTGCCTCATAAGTTCAAGACCTTTGGCAAAAAAATGACCAACCCGGCGATCGCCGCTCCTCCCGAGATCATTAACACTGCCGCGGCGGAAGCATTTTTCGCCAGCGCCGCCAGCGGATGGGGTTCGGGCTTGAGCATGTTCACCACCTCTTCCATCGCGGTATTGATCAACTCAAACGCAAAAACATTGGAGATCAGGATAATAACGACCAGCCACTCGGCCGTGCTGATCCTGAGCGAAACCGAAGCGGTCAGGACCGCGAACGCCATGACCGAGTGGATCCACATGTTCCGCTGGGAGAGCAGCGCATATTTGACCCCGTCCTGCGCGTACTTAAAACTTCGTATAAAACGCTTCGGCATCTCTCATTTCCCTTCCATGGTCATAACCCAAAATGTGCAAGACCCCGTGAATGACCAATCGCTTAAATTCCGTTCCGTAACTGACCCCATATCTTTTGGCATTCCGCCTGGCCGTTTCTTCCGAAATTATAACATCTCCCAAAAAGCCGGCGCTATCAATTTGAAAAGACAAAACGTCAGTCGGCTTATCTTTTTTCCTGAATTTTTTATTTAAGGCCCGGATCGCCTGGTCATCGACCACCGAAATATCGATCGTCCCTTTAACTCCTTTTTCCTTTATTATCTTTTTAACCAGGGAAACAAGCTTCATTGGTGGTCTTTGATCTCCGCCCCCAGGCCGGTCAATTTGCTTGTAATCTTATCATAACCTCTGCGGATATGATGGTCGCGGTCCTCAATGATCGTCTCCCCCTCGGCCGCAAGACCCGCCAGGACCAGAGCCGCCCCGGCCCGCAGGTCAGAAACCCTGACCGGCGCCCCGGAAAGCTTGGGAACCCCGGTAATGATCGCGCTTTGCCCTTCCAGGCGGATATTGGCCCCCATCCTTTTCAATTCATTAACATGCATGAACCGATTTTCAAAGACTGTTTCAGTAATGACCGAGGTCCCGTTGGCCAGTGACAAAAGAGAGGCGAACTGCGGCTGCATGTCGGTCGGAAATCCCGGGTACGGAAGGGTTTTAATGTCAGCCGCGCTGATCCCCTGCCTGGCAGAAACCAGGATCCCGTCCGGTCCGCAAGCGACTTCGGCTCCGCACTCTTTTAATTTTACCAGAGTCGCTTCCATATGGTCGGGAGCTGCCCCTTTGACCAGAACTTTCCCTCCGGTTATCGCCCCGGCAACCAGCAGGGTCCCCGCTTCGATCCGGTCGGGAATGATCGTGTAATCGACCGGCATTAAGGTGTTGACCCCGCTAACCCTGATCTCTTCGGTCCCCGCCCCCTCGATCTTCGCTCCAGCCCGGTTGAGAAAATTGGCCAGGTCAAGGATCTCTGGTTCGCGCGCCGCATTCTCAATGATCGAATCTCCATCGGCCAATGCGGCCGCCATCATCACTGTTTCGGTCGCTCCAACCGAAGGGAAATCGAGGTAAACCTTGCCGCCGCGTAATTTTTTGGTCTTGGCAATAACAAAACCATGCTCCAGCTGAACTTCGGCCCCCAAGGCTGTCAATCCCTTAATGTGAATATCAACCGGCCGCGAACCGATGGCGCACCCACCCGGAAGCGGGATCTTCGCCAATCCCTTGACCGCCAGGATCGGCCCGATCACAAAAAATGAGGCGCGCATTTTGGTTACCAGTTCATAGGGAGCGACATGACGGACCTGAAAGTTCCAAACATTGACCGTATTCGGGTTCGATTGCGAATATTCGGCCCGCAGGCCAAGCGCCCTAAGGACCCGGACTATCGTCGTTACGTCAGAAAGATTGGGAATATTGCGGATAACCGAGCGCCCCGGAAGCATGATCGTGGCGGCTAAAATCGGGAGGGCGGCATTTTTGGAACCGGAGACAGTGACTTCTCCTTCAAGAGGGCGGCCGCCGTGAATGATCAATTTATGCATTAAATTCCTCTGGACTGCTGTCAGCCGAGCCAAAATATTTGAGCAAAAAATAGATCGTTCTGACCGCCGCCCGGCCGTCGCCGTAAGGGTTGACCGCTTGCGATATTTTATCGTATTCCCCTTTATCCACCAGCAGTTTGGTGGTCTCGTTAACGATCAGCGCTTCATTTGCCCCGACCAGTTTAACCGTTCCGGCCCCCACCGCCTCCGGCCGCTCGGTCTTATCACGCAAAACCAGGACCGGTTTACCAAGCGACGGAGCCTCTTCCTGAACTCCGCCAGAATCGGTCAGGACCAGATAGCTTGCCTTCATCAGGTGAATGAACGGCTCATAGTCCAACGGTTCGGTCAGGACAACGTTCGGCAGGCTCCCTAATGTCTCATTGACTACGTTGGCAACTGTCGGATTTTTGTGGACCGGCAGAACAACTTCTACCTGATCGTGAAAACGCTCGGCGATCGTTTTGACCGCGGAACAGATGCCCCGGAGGGGTACTCCCCAGTTTTCCCGGCGATGGGTCGTCACCAGGACTAATTTTTTCCCTGGGGTCAATTTGATCCCGGTCCGGGCCAGATCGTATTCCCGTCCGGCAACCTCGAACAGGGCGTCAATAACAGTGTTGCCGGTCAGACAGATCGCTTCCCGGTTGACCTTTTCGGCCAGCAAATGATCAAGGGCCGTTTTAGTCGGCGGGAAATGAAGGTCGGCCAGGGAAGTCAATAATTTACGATTGATCTCTTCCGGATACGGCTGCCATTTGTCAAAAGTCCTTAGCCCCGCTTCAATATGGCCCAACGTGATTTTATAATAGAAAGCGGACAAGCCGGCCGCAAAGGCGGTTGAAGTATCTCCCTGGACCAGCAGAATATCCGGCCGCTCGTTCAGGATGATCTCTTCGACCCCGGCCAAAGTTTTGGTCACTATGCTGGTCAGGGTCTGGTTCGCTTCCATAATGCCAAGATCATAGTCGGGCTCGATCTTGAAAATACGCAAAACCTGGTCAAGCATCTGCCGGTGCTGGCCGGTAACTACGACCAGTGTCTCAAGAAATTCCGGATATTTGCGGCATTCGTTGACGACCGGCGCCATTTTGATCGCTTCCGGCCTTGTCCCAAAAACGAACATTACTTTTTTCTTATTCACTTATCTCTCCAATTTCCGCAGCTTGCCACTTAATCCTTATCACTTTCCCACTATCTCTGCAACGACATGATCAACGCGGTCGCGCTAAGCAAAAAACAAACGATATAGATCGACATGACCGCTTCCCGCTGGGTCAGGCCGGCCCTGATCAGAACATGATGGATATGCCGGTTGTCTGCCGCAAAGGGGCTTTTTTTCTCTTTGATCCGGCGCAGGATCGCGAAAGTCGTGTCAAAGATCGGCACCCCCAGGATCAGGAGCGGGACGATCAGGGCAACGACCAGGGTCGTTTTAAAAACACCGATGATCGAAGCGGAAGCGACAATAAAACCAAGCAGATAGCTCCCGGAATCTCCCAGGAATATCGACGCGGGAAAAAAATTATATCTTAAAAAACCAAGGGCCGCTCCGGCGATCGCGATAATAAGAAGGGCAGCTTCAACCTGATGGGTCCGGAGCGCCACAAAAAACAGGGTCCCGGCCGAGATCGCGATCACTCCGGTCGCCAGGCCATCCAAGCCATCGATCAGGTTGATAGCGTTGGTCATCCCGACCAGCCAAAGGATGGTCAAAGGAATAGCGATAAAACCAAAAAGCGGGACGATCCCGTTAAAAGGATTGGAGAAAAAGGTGATCTCGATCCCAAAATATATCGCGACGACCGCGGCCAGGCTCTGCCAGGCAAGCTTGGTCAACGGACGCGATCCCTTGAGGTCATCCTTGAGCCCGGAAAGAAAAACGATCGTCCCGCCGATCAGGACCCCAAAGATCGGCCGAGGATTAAAGCGGACCCCGGTAAAATAACCAAGCAGCAGACCAAAAATAACAGCGGCTAAAAAACCGGCGTAGATCGCGATCCCGCCGATCCTGGGAATATCAGTAGAATGGATTTTCCGGTCGTTGGGACGATCAACTGCCCCTATTTTAAAGGCTAATTTTCTAGCGACCGGTGTGCAAAAAACGGTTACTAGCAAAGCGACAAGGAAGCTTGGGAGAAAAATATGCATCTTGGGATAACATTATATCAGCAACCGGGAGACCAGGTCAAAGAGTTTGTCGGCCGCTTGTCTGATCCGCGCATTTTTGCTAAACTTATCAGGTTATGTCTTTAATGATATTTGAACAATTAACTTCAATTGAGGATAAAGCAAATAAGATCATTTCCTCCGCTGAAAGGGAAAAAACCCTCACAATTATAAATGCCAAAAAACAGGCAGATGACCTGTTGGCCCAAACCAAACAGGCCGCCAGAGAAGAAGCAGCCGCGATCATCGAAGAGGCAAAATTATCCGGGCAACAAGAAAAAACGGCACTTGAGGCCGAGACCGATCGGCAACAGGAAGAGCTCCGGCGCAGTTTTGCCTCAAAGCTTGAAACGGCCAAAAAATTATGTCGTTAATAAAAATGCGGAAGCTGGCCATTATTGGCCACCAGGATTCCCGCGCGGCTTTATTGAACTTTCTCCAAGAAGCCGGAGTGATCCAGGTCACCCCTCTCGCCTTGGGCCAGCCACTGAACAGCGCATCTGAAAATTACGAACTGTTCTTAACCGAGATCAAAGCCGCTATCGGGGTCCTTGACGCCGCGGCCGGAGTAAAAAAAAGTTTTATTGAAAGCTTTGCTCCCTACAAGGAAACGATCAAGCAGGAAGTCTTGGCCCAAACTGCCAGAAAATTTGACTGGCGTCAGGTAATCGCGGAGATCAATAAGATCGAGAACGAACTTGCCAACCTCAAAAACCTGGAAGGGAAATTATTGGCCGATCTCCAGCTGCTGCGTCCCTTTAGCGGGGTTAAGGCCCCCCTGAACTCATTGAACAGCCGAGGAAACCTGATGATCATTGCCGGAAGCTGCCGGACCAAAGCGCTCATTAAATTTCAGACAGCTTTCGCTGCCAGGATCAAAGCCGGAGAGCTGGTGATCGCCGGTCAAACCACGGAAAAAACCTTTCTTTTTGTAGTCACCATCACGGCTGAGGCGGCTGCGACAGCGCTGCTGCTTGACGATCACAATTTTGAAAAGATCAGCCTGCCAATCTCCAAGCTAACTCCGGCCGAGGAAGCTGATCAAATTGAAGCCTTATTAAAAAAGATCGAAACTGACCGGCTTACTTTTAGATCGGAATTAGCTTCGCTGGTCAGACATAAAAAGCAATTGACCTATATTTACGACCACTACCTGCAGAAAAACAATGAAAGATCGGCCAGGGAACGGCTGGCCTATACTGAAAAAGCATTTATTTTGACCGGTTGGCTGCCGCAAGAAAAACTGGATAAGCTCAAGAGCGACCTGGAAAAGCTCGATCCGGCTCTCGCGGCCCAGGAGATCGAACCGGACAAAGGAGAGCAGCCGCCATCAATGATCGAGAATCCCGGCATCTTTCAACCTTTTGAACTGATCACCAAGATCTTTGGCCCCCCCTCCACAACCGATATGGACCCCACCGCTCCTCTATCGTTCTTTTTTATATTATTTTTTGCCCTCTGTCTTTCTGACGTCGGCTACGGGATCCTGCTGGCAGTGGCAGCCATTTACTATAAGAAGACCCTGACCTTAAGCGAAGGGGGAAAAAACCTGCTTAACCTTCTCCTGTGGGGAGGGATCGCGACCGTTTTTGCCGGGATCATCACCGGCAGTTATTTTGCGATCGATCTTAACACCCTCCCCGTTCATTTGAGTGGACCGTTAAAAAAACTACAACTGATCGATCCGGTCAAGAACCCGTTGAACATGCTGATCATCTCTCTCATCATAGGGATCGTCCAGATCATCACCGGCCTGGCTCTTGGCTTATACTGGAAGATCAGGAACGGAGAATACCTTGAAGGGATATTTGATTATGGGCTGTGGATATTTTTTCTGCTCGCGCTGGTCCTCTATGGCACGACAACTGCGCTTGGCCACTCGACCAGCCTCCTGTTCAGCCGTCTCTCGATCGGCGGCGCCATTGCCCTGGTCCTGACCCAGGGGCGCAAAGAGTCGGGCTTGATCAAGAAAGGGATATTCGGGATATTAAGCCTTTACCGAACGACCAGCTTCCTGGGGGATACCCTTTCTTATTCCAGGATCCTTGCCCTGATGATGACCACCTCGATCATTGGGATGGTCATCAATATAATCGCCGACCTGACCAAAGGGAGCGTTCCGCTCCTGGGCTATTTGATCATGGCGGTCGTTTTGATCATTGGACACATTTTTAATCTGGTTATCTCGGTCCTGGGGGCTTTTGTCCACTCGGCCAGGCTGCAGCTGGTCGAATATTTCGGCAAATTCTATGAGGGAGGAGGAAAGCTGTTCAAGCCCTTCCGTCGCGAAACGGTCTATACTATAATAGAAACAAAATAAAGGAGGAAATGTTATGTCCATTGGTTTGGCTTTGGCCCTTTTTGGTGCGGCAATCGCCGCGTTGTTCGGCGCGATCGGTTCGGCCTGGGGGATCTCGATCGCCGCGGAAGCTTCAGGAGGAGTATTAAGCGAGGACCCGGAAAAGTTCGGTAAGGTCTTGGTCCTGCTCGCTTTGCCGGGAACCCAGGGATTTTATGGTTTTCTGGGGGCATTTTACATTATGCTCAAGATCTTTATTGTCGGTGGATCGGCCCCGATATCCCTTTCGGCCGGACTGCAGCTCCTGGCCTCCGGCATTCCGGTCGGTCTGGCCGGTTTTTTCTCGGCTTATTTCCAGGGTCGGGCCTCGGCCTCCAGCATTTATTTTATCGCCAAACGGCCCGATGAGCTTGGTAAAGCAATAATCCTGCCGGCCATGGTCGAGACTTACGCCGTCCTGGGGCTCCTGGCCACCATTTTAATGGTCTCCTGGATCAAGATCTAATGGGGCTTTTGGAGATCGAAGCCAAGATCATTGGCGAAGCTGAAGCCAAAGCCGCGGTTATAAACAGCGAAGCGGCCAAAGAAGCGGCAGAGATCGCCGCTGCGGCAAAATTACGGGCCGGCATCCTTCGCGAAGAATTATTAGATCAGGTCCGGTCATCGGCTGAAGAAGAAAAAAAGGCGATCGTGGTCCCGGCCAGGCTTCTGCTTAAACAACGCCTGCTGGAAGAAAAGCACCGCCAGCTTGACCGGCTTTTTGCGGGAATCGACCCGGCAGTCAGAGATAAAAAGGAAAGCGAGGTTGTCAAACTCCTCTATGGTTAGATTTGCTTTTGCGATCGGCCGGATACGTTCCCTTGAGACGCAGCTGCTTGACGAAAGCCGCCTGCTCCGGTTGGTCGACGCCCACGACCTTAACGCCGCTTTCCTCATTTTAAGAGAGATCCCTTTCCATGCCGCCGAGATCGACAAGCTCGATAATTCCTTTGATTTTGAATTGCTCCTGAAAAACGAACTGGCGGCGACCAAAGCGCTCATTGATTCCTTTGCCCCGGGGGACGAATTGATTAAAGCCCTGTGGCAAAAAAACGACTCCAACCTGGCGCTGATCGATTATATTGAGCTTTTGGAAAAGAGCGCGAGCCGCTTGGGGAACCCCCTTTTTAGCCGGTACGTTGCCGCTTATGCCGCGCTGAACCGTTTGAAGCTCGATCTTCTGTCCGGGACCCATGAGCCAAACGCGATGATCGAACGGTTCCGTTACACCGTTTACGCCCGGCCGGTCGCCATTGGGCTTGAAGAGCTTAAAAAAAGCGGGAGTCTCTTTGGCCTGGAACGTGAAATAGACAACTATTTAATGATGATCATGAAAAACGCCAGGTACCTCTCGTTTGGCATTGAACCGCTGCTCGGCTACCTTTTTGCCCGCGAGCACGAGGTCAGGATGCTTCGCCTGGTCCTGACCGGAAAACTTCTCCAGGTCAAAGTAGACCAGCTTCGGGAAAGGCTGAGGACAACTTATGTCTAAGATCGCTTTTCTCGGGCCAAAAGAGATCGTTACCCCGCTGGCTGCAAGCGGGATCGATATTTTCCCGTGCGATTCGGTCAGCCACTCCTGCCAGAACCTTTCGGCTCTGCTTCACAAAAAAGAACATAGCATCATTTTTGTCACTGAAAGGCTGGCAGCCGAGATACCGGAAACGATCAAAGAAGCGGAGAAAAAAGAGATCAATGTCGTCCTGCTCCCCGACCATCGGGGAAGCATCGGCTTATTCAAAGAATTAGCGGAAGGATTATTAACATGATAAAAAAAGTTGCCGGGCCCCTGGTCATTGCCGAATTATCTGGAGCAAAAAAAGCCGATCTGGTCTTTGTCGGGACCCAACGCCTGATCGGCGAAGTAATCGAACTTCGCGGCAGCAGCGCTTCGATCCAGGTTTACGAAGAGACTGCCGGACTTAAAGTCGGCGATCCGGTCGAATCGACCGGCGCCCCGCTTTCGGTCGAACTCGGGCCCGGCATGATCGGCGCGATCTTTGACGGGATCCAGCGGCCTCTGGACAAGCTCAAACTTAAAGCGGGGGCTTTTATCCCGCGGGGCCTCTATGTTGACCCCCTCTCCCGGGACAAAAAATGGACCTTTGTTCCGCTGGCCGCTCCTGGCGATGAGGTCAAGGGAGGGGATATTTTGGGGACCGTCCAGGAAACTCCGCTGGTCAGCCATAAGATCATGGTCCCGCCGGGAGTCGCCGGAAAGATCGAAAAGCTCAACAACGGCGATTTCACGATCGAGGAAACGATCGCCGTTATCTCCGGGAAACCGGTCACGATGCTGCAAAAAAGCCCGGTCCGCAAACGACGCCAGCTTGGCAAAAAAGAGCCTGTCTCTGTCCCGCTGGTCACCGGCCAGCGGGTAGTCGACACCCTCTTCCCGATCGGCAAAGGCGGCGCGGCCTGCGTTCCCGGGCCCTTTGGCGCCGGCAAGACCGTGATCCAGCACCAGTTCGCCAAATGGTCTGACGCCGATATCATTGTTTACGTTGGCTGCGGCGAACGGGGGAACGAGATGACCGATGTGCTCAAAGAATTCCCGGAATTAAAAGACCCCAAATCAGGCCGGCCGCTGATGGAGCGGACTATCCTCATTGCCAACACTTCCAACATGCCGATCGCCGCCCGCGAAGCCTCTGTCTACACCGGCGCCGCGATCGCCGAATATTTCCGCGATATGGGATACCATGTCGCACTCTTCGCCGATTCAACCTCCCGCTGGGCCGAAGCGTTGCGCGAAATGTCCGGCCGCCTTGAAGAGATGCCGGGCGAAGAAGGTTACCCGGCCTACCTTGGCTCCCGTTTGGCTGATTTCTATGAGCGGGCCGGCTCCGGCCGCTGCCTGGGAAGACCCGAACGACACGGTTCGCTAACTATTATCGGTTCGGTCTCCCCTCCCGGAGGCGACCTGTCCGAACCGGTCGTGCAAAATACCCTGCGGGTCGCTAAAGTTTTCTGGGGACTGGACGAAACTCTGGCCCACAAGCGGCATTTCCCGGCGATCAACTGGCTTCTCTCCTATTCACTTTATGCCGACAACCTGGGGCGTTATTTCAACGAAAAAGTCTCCGAAAATTTCAACCAGCTCCGCCAGCAGGCAATGAGGCTCCTGGCCCAGGAGGCCGATCTGGAAGAGATCGTCCGGCTGGTCGGGCTTGAATCGATCTCTCCCAGGGAGCAACTGGTCCTCTTTGTCGCCAAATCACTCCGCGAAGATTTTCTCTACCAGAGCGCCTTTGACCCGGTCGATCAATATTCCTCGCTTGGCAAACAGCATCTGATCCTGCAAACGATCCTGGACCTGCATCAGCTGGGAGAAAAAGCGCTGGCCGACGGAGTGGAGATCGAAGCGATCAGGAAGATCGGGACCATGGAAAAGATCGCCCGCGCCCGTTTTTCAGCCGAAGCGGAGATCAAGACCACCAGACAACAGCTAAGGGATGAATTCAATAATTTAAGGAGCGGGAAAAATGGTTAAAGTCAACGAGATCGCCGGACCGCTGGTCCTGGTTGAAGGGGTTAAAGGGGTCGCTTATGATGAATTGGTCGAGGTCAAACTGGCCAGCGGCGAGGTCCGGTCGGGAAAAGTCCTGGAAGTGCTTGACGATAAAGCGCTGATCCAGGTCTTTGAAGGGACCGAAGGGCTGGAGATCAACAATTTAACGTTTCGTTTTAGCGGCCGGGGGCTTGAGCTGCCGGTCTCCCGCGATATTATGGGTAGGATCTTCTCCGGCCTGGGCCGGCCGCTCGACGGAGCGCCGCGGATCCTGCCGGAAAAAAAGCTCGACGTTAACGGTTCGCCGATCAACCCGTTTGCCCGCGACTACCCGGACGACTTCATCCAGACCGGGATCTCGACCATTGACGGGCTCAACACCCTTTCGCGAGGGCAAAAGCTCCCTATTTTCTCGGGATCCGGCCTTCCCCATTCGCGCATTGCCGCGCAGATCGCCCGCCAGGCCAGCGTCAAGAACAAGGACGAAAAGTTCGCCGTAGTTTTCGGCGCGCTGGGGATCACCTATGAAGAGTCGGAGTTTTTTATTGCCAACTTCCGCAAGACCGGAGCGATCGAAAACTCCGTCTTGTTCGTTAATCTTGCTTCCGACCCGGCGATCGAACGGATCGCCACGCCGCGCCTCGCCCTGACCGCCGCCGAATATCTTGCCTTTGACCTGGAAATGCACGTCCTGGTCATTATTACCGATATGACCAACTACTGCGAAAGTTTGCGCGAAGTCTCGGCCGCCCGGCGCGAAGTTCCGGGACGCCGGGGGTATCCCGGATATCTTTACACCGACATGGCCACTTTGTACGAACGGGCCGGCCGGATCAAGGAGAAGAACGGTTCGATCACCCTCCTGCCGATCCTGACCATGCCGGACGATGACAAAACCCATCCGATCCCCGACCTGACCGGCTACATTACCGAAGGGCAGATCATTTTGGGACGCGACCTGGAACGCAAAGGAATCTACCCCCCGATCGACCCGCTCCCGTCGCTCTCGCGCCTGCGCGACAAAGCGATCGGTCAGGGACGAACACGCGAGGACCATGCCGGCGTCGCCAATCAGCTGTTTGCCGCCTACGCGCGGGGCCGGGAGGTCCGGGAACTTGTCGTCATTTTAGGTGAAGCGGCCCTCTCCGAGATCGACAAGAAATATCTTCAATTCGCCGACGAATTTGAAAATAAGTTCATCCGCCAGAGCGAGAACGAGAACCGGACGATCGAAACCACTCTCCAGATAGCCTGGTCGCTCCTCAAGATCCTGCCGCGCGAAGAACTTAAACGGATCAAGGATGAAATAATCGATAAATATGCGGATCAAAGTTAACCCGACAAGAATGGAGCTCCTCCGCCTCCGGCGGAGGGTTTCACTGGCCAAACGCGGGCACAAACTGCTCAAGGACAAGCTGGACGGCCTGATGCAGCAGTTCCTCTCGACCAAAAAGAAATATCTTACCCTGCACGCCGATCTTGAAAATAAACTGGTGGCAATATTTAACAAAGCGATCTTTGCCACCGCCCTTTCCCAGCCAGGCGAGGTCTTCACCAGCCTTCCCACGACCAGGATCAAAGCCTCGATCAGGAATATGATGGGGGTAAAATTACCGTCATACGCCTTGAACATCGATGGGGAAGCCCTATATTCCAATCTTAAAACTACGGTAGAATATAAGGAAGCGGCTCAGGGATTTTCCACCCTCCTGCCGGACCTGGTCGCCTTTGCCGCCCTTCATCAGTCGCTCCGGCAGCTTGCGGTCCAGGTCAGGGAGACCAGGCGCCGGGTCAATGCCCTGGAATACGTCGTTATCCCGGAGCTGGAAAGAGGGGCCCGTTCGATCGGGATGAAACTCTCCGAACGGGAACGAAGCACGCGGGTTGTCCTGCTCAAGATCGCCAAAGGAGGGAACTGATTTGCAAAAGACAATAATTGACGAAATAAAGGAAAGCATTGAGGTCAAGGACCAGGTCATCAAAAAACTGGTCCCGCAGATCGAAACAGCCGCAAAAACCATGATCGCGGCTCTCCAGGCGGGGAATAAAATACTCTTCTTCGGCAATGGGGGCTCGGCTGCCGATGCCCAGCATTTGGCCGCGGAGCTGGTCAGCCGCTACCGGAAAGAACGATCCGCCCTACCGGCCATTGCCCTGACCACCGACACCTCGATCATTACGGCGATCGGCAATGATTACAATTTTGACGTCATCTTTACCAGACAGATCGAAGCACTGGCCCAAAAAGGGGACATTACTTTTGGCTTTTCCACCTCCGGCAATTCAAACAATGTCTTTTTGGCCATGAAAAAAGCAAAAGAGATTGGCTGCCGGACTATTGCCCTATTGGGATGCGGCGGCGGACGGATCGCGGACGCCGTCGATCTGTCGATCACGATCCCTTCACAAGCCACCCCCCGGGTCCAGGAAAGCCACATTTTGATAGGCCACATTCTTTGCGGCCTGATCGAGAACGCAATGTTTGGAGGAAATTAAATGAAATTTATTGTTACCGGCGGAGCCGGATTTATCGGCAGCGCTATGGTCTGGAAATTAAACCAGGCCGGAGAAAACGATATTTTGGTCGCCGATCATCTGGGCGCATCGGAAAAATGGCAAAATCTGAACGGCAAGCACTTTGCCGATTACCTGGAAAAAGATGTTTTTCTCGAAAAGCTGCTGGCGGGTAAATTTGGCAGTGTCATTAAAGCGGTCTTTCATATCGGCGCCTGTTCCTCCACGACCGAAACGAACGCCAGCTATATGATGGGAAACAATTATCACTACTCCAGGCAACTGGCGCAATGGGCGCTGGCCAAGAACATCTCTTTTATTTACGCCAGTTCAGCCGCGACTTACGGCGACGGAGCGCTCGGCTACTCCGACGACGACGCAACTACCATGAAGCTCCGCCCGCTCAACATTTACGGTTACTCCAAGCTCTTCTTCGACCAATGGCTCCTGCGGAACAACCTTGGACACAAGGTCGTCGGGTTGAAGTATTTTAACGTTTTTGGCCCTAACGAATACCATAAGGGTGAAATGCGGAGCGTGGTCTTAAAAGGATACGAACAGATTAAAAGAGACGGCAAGATTAAGCTTTTTAAGTCTTATCGGAGCGACTTCGCCGACGGAGAACAAAAGCGTGATTTTATTTACGTCAAAGACGTCGTCGATCTGATGTATCAGCTGTACTTAAATAATAAGGTCAGAGGGCTCTTTAACCTGGGGAGCGGGACCGCCCGGAGCTGGAAAGACCTGACCGGCGCGATATTTGCCGCCCTGGAGAAGAAACCACAGATCGAATACATTGAAATGCCCGACAATTTAAAGGATAAATACCAGTACTTTACCGAAGCAAAAATGAACAAGCTGGCCGCCGCCGGGATCAAATTTGCCCCAACCCGATTGGAAGAAGCAGTTTCTGATTATGTCCGGTCATATCTTGAGCCGGGGAACCTGCACCTTTAATAATGAAGATCTTTATTACCGGGATCAGCGGTTGTGTCGGGCATTATCTCTTTGACGAACTGAAAAACAACCCAGATTATCACTTTTTTCTGCTGGTCAGGGACCCCAAAAAGCTCCGTTTCTCCTATCAGGACAACCCAAGAATAACCATTTTACCCGGGGAAATGATCAATATTTTGGACCACGCCAAGATCCTGGCCGAAATGGATGCCCTTATCCATCTGGCCGCCGACTGGGGAGGGAACCAATCGAATTATGAATACTCCGTCGACATGTTGAACTCGCTTGATCCAAACAGGTGCCAAAAAGCGATCATTTTTTCGACCGCCAGCATTCTGGGAGACAACAACCAGCTCAACCCCCTCGCCGGAACGATCGGGACCCACTATATCAGAGGAAAATACCAGCTCTTTAAACGCCTGCCCGACCTGGCAATATATCCTAAATGCGTCACCCTCTTCCCAACCTGGGTCCTGGGGGGGGATCGGCAGCATCCGTTCTCTCATGCCTCCAACGGGATAATAGGACTGGCAAAGTGGCTAAAATTCATCCGGTTTTTTACGGTCGACGCAGCTTTTCATTATATTCACGCCCGCGACATCGCCCGGATCGCGAAGTATGTTTTTGAACATAACGTTAAAGAAAAAATGCTGGTCTTAGGCAATGAACCGATCAGCGCCAGTAATTTCTTAAAAGCGGTCTGTCAATATTACAAAGTTCCGGTCTATTTTCAGCTCCCCATCCCCGTCTGGCTCGTCAAAGGAACAGCCCGGCTTTTAGGAAAGAGCCTGCATCCCTGGGACCTGTATTGCTTCGAGAAAAAACATTTTATCTACCAAACAGTTGACGCGGCCACTTTTGGATTGCCGACCGATCTTCTGGCCCCGGCAGAGGTAATCCAAAGTCTTGACTCTCATAATAAGACGACTCCGGCTTGATCGTTTCCATCCGCAGGACGATCACGCTTTTGATCTCTTCCGTACCTGTTGGAGTTTTCTTTAACGCCAGCGCGTAGCGGCCGCTTTGCCTCATCAACTCTGAGATCGTCACAAACTTGAATCCTTTCTTTTTTAACGGCCTGATAATATAAGGAAGGGCATCGACCGTCTGCTGGCTGATATCGTGCAAAAGGATGATGTCTCCCCCATTGATCCTGGCAAGGACCCGCTCAGCGATCGAGACCGGGCTTCTCATCCCGGTTTTAGAGTGATAAAAATCATCCCCATTGACCGACCACATTACCACCGTGTAGCCAGCTTTCTGGATCGCCAGACTCTTGGAGCGGGGAAGAAACCCGTGCGGCGGGCGAAAAAGGGTCGGCTTGACCCTGCCATTGGTATAACCACTGATAATATCGCTGGTTAACTTTATTTCATCAAGCATTTTCCGCTCGGTCACCCAGTTAAGCCGGGAATGATAATAAGTGTGGTTACCAATCTCCTGACCGCTGGCGACCAACGCATCCAGCACCTCTGGTTTGGCTACTACTTTTTTCCCGACCAAGAAGAAAGTCCCTCGTATGTTTTCCCTTTTCAATTCATTTATTACCTTATATGTATAAGGATCGGACGGCCCGTCATCAAAAGTCAGGGCGACCAGCTTGGGGACGCTCCCCCTGGCAATGATCGATGCTTTGCCGGTTCCAACAAAAAGATCTAAAATTATGATCAAGGTGACAAGCAACCGCATAGTTTTGATATTTTATCATGTTATACTGATATCATGTTTGAAAAGGCAATACAGATATTAACTTCCGGCGGGGTTGTCGCCTTCCCAACCGAAACGGTCTACGGGATCGGCGCTCTGCTTTACAGCCGCAAAGGTATAAATAAAATATACAAGTTAAAAAAACGGCCGAGAAATAAACCGCTGCAAGTTCTCGTGTCATCACTGGCTGAAGCCAGGAAATTAGCTGAGTTTTCGCCACAAGCGCTAGCCCTGGCCAGGAAAGCATGGCCTGGGCCCTTGACCCTGGTCTTGCCCTCGCTCAAGGGGAAAAGAACGATCGGGTTAAGGGTGCCGCGACATCCGCTGACTTTAAAGCTCTTGAAATTGACCGGTCCGCTCGCCGCGACCTCGGCCAACGAGTCGGGAGAAAAGCCCGCACTAACCGCTTTTGAAGTTATCGCCGCTCTGCCAGAACTTGACCTGGTGATCGACGGGGGGAAAGCCAGGTTGGGACAAGCTTCAAAAGTCATCGATTTTACCGGTGTTGAACCTAAAATCACCAGAAAATAGTTGAAATATTATATATTATTTTTCGAGATACGATCATGGGGCATCTTTATCCTCTTTCAAGCAGTCCACGAGTTGTTATGCACTCGGCAAAATACGGACAAAGAAAGATCAATTTACCGGCGGTAATCAGCAGACAGTTGCGGGATCAAGCAAATTGCAGCCAATGGACTATCTGTTTAGGAGAGAAGACATTCTTTCTCCCTAAAGGAAGAACGATATCGGTCGGCGGAGAAGAAAGCTGCGACATATACTTTCCAACGATGGCCGACAGATCAATTTATCTTGAAATATCCATTGATAATACAGGAAAAGACCTGGTCGCTATGCCGCGTATATTGGAATGCAAAACGATCACGCAAGGGACCAAAACTATAATTAATCTTACTTCTTGGACCGAAACAACCTCCAACCACGCTCTTTCCCTTTCTACCATTTCTTTATCTTTGATCAGGAAGAGTCCCCTTGCCCCCCCCTTCTCCCGGGAAAGAAGCAATGTGTGCTTTGTTTCCCCACAAGTTGAGCCAGCAAAACCGACAGAACAAGCCGAAAAACCAGCCAATACTGACGAATTAAGCATTTTTCTTGAGCAATTCTGTCAAAGCCGAGCCGGGCAAATCAAAACAAAAAACTATTTGCCGATCATCTACCGGGGCCTTGCGACCGGAACAGCGATCAGTGCCTTGCTTTATCTTGGCAGTGTTTCAACCGCTCAGACAGTTTTAGCCGGTATTTTAGGAATTTTCTTTATCGGCAGCCTGATCAATTACACGTTATCTAACGCCCGATTTCGGGAAACTGATGAAGCCTTGCTTAATCGCCTAAAAGAGGTTAACTGCGAATCGATCGCTGAAAGCCTGCGCCTCATGGAGCGAGACTCGCGAAAAATTATTATGAGCCAACTTGAAGCCGCTTTCCCTGAAAAGGCCTATGCCGTTAAAACCTATCTCGACGCTATCAGCAAAGCGATCCTGGGCTAATTAAAAACTCAACGAAATCTCGTAATACTGCGCTTCTTCCACTTGCCCGGTCGAAGAGTTGAACTGCTTCTTATAATGAGTAATCAGACTGGTATTCGCGTTAAGCTTATACGCGACATCGGCCCCCATCACCGCCCCCTGCTCCAACGAGAGCGAGCGGAAATCAACAAAATTCGGTTGGCTGTAATACCCCCGAACTGAAACCTGGTCGCTCAATTTCGCGGTCAG
>JAHJKL010000006.1 GCA_018822365.1 Candidatus Margulisiibacteriota bacterium | reverse complement strand
GTCCACGACCCGTTGTTCCAGTAATAATCCGTGCCTGGATGATTGAGAAGACCGAAACCATTTGAAGTAGTTAGAAAAAAACCGCCAATCATATTACCGTTGGCGGAGGTATCGCCAACCCGCCGGGACTTAATCTCCAGGACCACGCCGCTGTTAAAAGTTTGAATCGAGGTCAGGCGTCCGGTTGTATTCGTGCCACGCAGTTCGCCGCCGCTGACGCTAAACCCTGTCGAATCAGTAATTGACCATTCAGCGGTGCTGATCGCTGTGCCGGCAAAATCATCGAAAAAAGTAAAAACAGCGTCGCCGTTGCTTGCCGCGGCGCGATCATAATTCCCATAAGTGGCGCAGATCTCAAGCGTTGAAGCCGCCGGCAGGTCAGGGAACTTGATCCAGATCTTAGTCGCCGTCGTATTAATGGTCGAGCTATCAAGCCAGTATGAATATTCGGTCGCTTCTTCGGTGCTGACAAAACGAAGATCACTCCCGTCTGTTTTTAACTTCCCGGCAGAGATTAAAGCCGCCGTATCCATTGATATTTGAACCGGGTGATTAAACAACGCCGATCCGGAGTTGGTCACGGTGATCAGCCGGCGATATAGATAGAGATCAAAGTTGCTGCCGGTAACCGCAACCTGCGTTCCGCCGAGCGTTGACCCGCTGGTTGGATAAATTGAGTCAATCGTCGGCGCGGCGGCAAACAGGCCCGCTGGAAAAAGCATTACCCCGAATAAAATCGCGAAGAAGCAAAAGCGTCCTAATGTTTTTAAGTTGGACTGCATTATGCCAATTAACCTCTTATTATTAATGTAATCTAATGGACGAAGAATTATAACATTGTAAGATCAAAAAAAAAGGGGGGATTTATCCCCCCTTTTTCAAGAAAAAAAAGCTTTTTTAGTTCCCTGGCGCCGCCTGTTCAAGCAGTTGATCTTGAGCAACA
Source organism: Candidatus Margulisiibacteriota bacterium (assembly GCA_018822365.1). Lineage (NCBI taxonomy): Bacteria > Bacillati > Candidatus Margulisiibacteriota > Candidatus Margulisiibacteriota bacterium. The sequence goes on along the minus strand of JAHJKL010000006.1, from coordinate 1,418 downwards.
GCGATCTTTCTGACCGATTCAATAAAATTAAGGATCCGCTCTTTGGTCGCGGCATCGGCTCCGGAATTCAGGATCGGGGTCGCCGCGGATGAGGCGTTGACCGCTTTGACCGAAACATCGTGGAAACGATGCTTTTCTGTTTTCAACAATGATTTCCAGTTATCGTCCGAGGCATTAGGAACGGTGTAAATTATTCTCGCCGCTTCGTTCGCTTCGCTAACGATCGCGGTCGCCAGGTAGCCGAGCTCGTTTTCTAGGTTAAGCATATCAATAGTGTTCAGCGCGCCTGACGAAGCAAGCCCGTTGATCGAGTTAGCCCACAAATTAGCCGAATTGCTCAAGGTCGTCTTCGCCCATTGCCCCCAGCTATAAGCGTCATAAACAATTCCGCCTACCCCCACCAGCGTGCTGGTCGTGACCGAACCAAAGACCGTCGCGCCAAGTTCGAGAAATTCCATCCCCGAATCGTTGCAGTAACTGGTAATGTCAGTCGGTCCAAAAAGCGCGCCGGTACTAACGATAATTCTGGTCATTTCTAAATTCGGATCAATGCTTGAGGTCGAGGTCCGCATCCGCTTGACCGTCTGCTGCATCCCTTTGATCACATTGGCCATTTCATATCGGGAGATCAGCCATTTGGGGGCCGCGTCTCTGACCTTTTGGCTCCTGACCGTGCTGGCCGGAACGGTTTTTGAAAGATAAAACTCACGGCTCTCGGTCTTGGTCGGGATCCGTTTTGTATCGGCGGTCATGGTCACTTTATATTTAGTCAGCGGCCAGGTCTGGAGCAGGTAGCAATCCCAGGAACCGCTCGTATTGTATTTGCCCCGAAAAGTGTCCGGCCCGGTCTTGGAATAACCGGTCCCCCCGGTGATCCACTGCCAGTTCGCGAAATCATACTCTTCAATGGCGACCGATACTTTGTTCTTATACCCGGCCAGTTTGGAGTCGTCCCTGACCAAGTAATAAACCTTCGCGGTCTGGCTGGTAATAGTGGCATACTGCGGCGGCAATTTTATCTCCGAACTCCAATTGATGGTGGCGTAAGATGACGTTACTGAATCAAGGTCAGCTTTAACCGTTCCAAAAGAGATCAAAGCAAAAGAAGGGAGCATAAGCGCGGCGATCAGGGCAAAAGAAAGAAGCAATTTTTTCATGGGTAACCTCCTGAATAATATCTGGATATTATATCACGCTAAATTGGGGGATTAGTGGTAGTCCTGGAGCGCTTTGACGCCAAACCCTTTTTTCTTGGCCGCTTCGATCCCGTTGATCGTTGCCTGTGCCCCGGAAATGGTCGTGACCAGCGGGATCCCCTGGACGACGGCGCTGAAACGGATCCGGCTTTCGTCTTGTTTTTGTTTTTTGATCTCCGAAGGGGTGTTGATGATCAAATTGATCTCGTTATTCTTGATCAG
>JAHJKL010000005.1 GCA_018822365.1 Candidatus Margulisiibacteriota bacterium | reverse complement strand
TTGAAGAAAACAACAATCCCTTCCGCGACTTTCGGTCCAATCTCGTGGACCTTGGCCAGCTCTTCCGCCGACGCTTCGGCCAACTCATCGAGGCTCTCGTAATTATCAGCCAAAATTTGAGCGGTCCGACGGCCAACTAACCGGATCCCGAGAGCATAGATCAATCGATCGAACGGCCGCGACAGGCTCCCCTGGATCGAATCGATCACGTTTTGGGCTGACTTCTCCCCCATCCGTTCCAGCTTGAGAATATCTTCCTTGGTGAGTGTGTATAGATCGGCCGCGTCGGCGATCAGTTTCTTTTCAACCAACTGGTCGATCAACGCCGGACCAGCATGCTCAATATCCATCGCTTCCCGGGTGGTAAAATGGCGGATCCGCTCTTTAACCTGGGCGGGACAAGCGAAATTCGTACAGCGAGCGATCGCTTCCCCCTCCGGCCGGTAGATCTTCCCGCCGCAGACCGGACAATGGGTCGGCATATGGAATTCTTTCTCATGGCCAGTTCTTTTGCTCATAACGACTTCCACCACTTCGGGAATGACTTCTCCCGCCCGCTGGACCTTGGCATGGTCGCCGATCTTGATCTCCTTGCGGCGGATCTCATCTTCATTATGGAGGGTCGCCCGTTTAACGACAACCCCGGCCAGATGGACCGGCTTTAAGTGAGCGACCGGGGTGATCGCCCCGGTCCGGCCGACCTGGACCTCAATGTTTTCGATCACCGTCTCCGCCTGCATCGGCGGGTATTTGAAAGCGATCGCCCAGCGGGGGGCACGGGCGGTAAAACCGAGCTTTTTCTGGTCGGCCAGTTTGTTGACCTTGATCACTATCCCGTCGATCTCGTAAGGGAGCTTCTCCCGTTTCTTCTCCCACTCCTTGATGTACTCTTTGACTTCTAAGAGGCCGTGGCAAAGCCGGGTGTTGGGATTGGTTTTAAAGCCAAGTTTTTTTAAATATTTAAGGGTCTCAAGATGGGTCGTCATTTCGGGGGCTTCGCCGTAATAAAGGAAAATATCGAGCGGTCGCCCGGCGGTGATCTTCGGGTCTAGCTGGCGGACCGAACCGGCGGCGGCATTCCGGGGATTGGCAAAAAGGGATTCCCCCTTCTCCTGCCTCTCTTCGTTCAGTTTAAGAAAATCATCGTATGGGAGATAGGTTTCCCCCCTTACTTCCAGATCGATCTCATCTTTAAGGACTAGCGGGATCGCTTTGACCGTTTTCAGGTTCTGCGTTATATCTTCCCCCCGAACCCCATCTCCCCGGGTCGAACCGACCGCGAAATGGCCATTTTTATAGACCAGGGCGACCGCCAGGCCGTCCATCTTCAGTTCAGCCACGTACTCGATCTTTTCTTCCCCCAGCGCCTCTCTGACCCGCCGGTCAAAGTCATCTAGTTCTTCAAGGTTCATGGCGTTATCCAGGGAGAGAAGGGGCTTTTTATGGTAATAGGTTTTAAACTCTTTAAGCGGTTCGCCCCCCACCCTCTGGGTCGGGGAATCGGCTGTCACTAGATCGGGATATTTTGATTCTAATACTTTTAATTCTCGAAACCTGTCATCATAATCAGCATCTGATATTGTTGGCCTGTCTTCCACATAATATAAATAATCATGGTGATGAATAAGCGATCTTAATTCCTTGATTCTTTTTATATCTTTTTCTTTACTCATATTTTTCCTATTTTAAACCGATTCGATATTGGAACCTGAGACTGAAGTCTCGGTTCCAATATCCCTAATATTCAAGCCATCGCGAGAAACCGAGAATTCATTCTCAGGTTTCAAGCAACCGGCCCGCTTTAGCTAGACGGTGGGTGAGGTCAGGACATCTTCCGGTTTTATTACCACCGTCGCTAGTTTGTCGTTTTTCGCCAGGGTGACGATCGTTTCCATGGTCAGGGCCTGCGAGAGATGGAACGGATGGGCGTAAGTCCTGACCAGCCTGGTCATATGGGCGCCGCATCCCAAATCGTCACCTACGTCTTCGATCAGCTTCCGGATGTATGTCCCTTTGGAGCATTCCACATAAAAGATAACCCTTTGATAATCACCCTCGACCGCCGGCGGCCACTCTTCAACCAAGCCGGCAATCAGTTCCGAAGCAGGTCGCTTTCCATCTGGCCCCAATAGAGTTAATTGATAGATCGTTATCTCTCGAGGCTCTCTTTCAACCTCGATCCCCTTACGGGCCAGCTCATAGAGCTTTTTCCCTTTGATCTTGATCGCCGAATACATCGGCGGGATTTGTTTAATCTTGCCTCTGTATTTATTAAATGCCTTTTCAATCTCTTGTCCCGTAAACCGTTTACCATTTACCGTCTCCACTACTTTCCCATCAGCGTCCCCCGTATCGGTCTTTATCCCCAACATCATTTCCGCCAGGTACCCCTTATCCCCGTTCAGAAAGCGCTCGATCTGTTTGGTCGCGCTCCCAAGAAATACCGGCAAGACCCCGGTCGCGATCGGGTCCAGGGTGCCGGAATGGCCGACTTTTTTTACTCTGGAAAGATTGCGGATCCTGGCGACAACATCGAACGAGGTCCACCCGGCGGGCTTATCAACGATAATGATCCCGTCCGGCGAGGTCATACCAAATACTTCAGAGACGAGATTTGTTTTTCTGCCTCGGCAATGACCAGCGCTTCCACTTTTTCCAGTTTGCCGTTCATCACCGCCCCGGCCGCCTTGACGTGTCCACCGCCGCCAAATTTCCTGGCGATCTCGGAAACATTGACCCGTTTCTTGGAGCGGAAGTTCATTTTTACGAGTTCGTCCTTCTCGCGGAAAAAGATCGCCACCTCCACTCCCTCGATCGATCGAAGGCAATCGACGATCCCGACCAGGTCTTCCCCCAGGGCGCCAACCTGCTCCATCATCTCTTCGTTGACCGCCGTCCAGCAGATCTTACCATCACCGGCAAATTTGACATTCGACATCGCCAGCGCCGTGATCTTGACCGCTTTGATCGTCCGGGTATCGTAGATCCTGGTGGTTATCTCATTGGTCTTGATCCCACACTTCATAAGTTCGGCCGCCATCTGGAAGGTCTTGGCCGTGGTGTTCTCGTAACGGAAATTACCCGTGTCTGTGATCAGGGCGACATAAAGACATTCGGCGATCTTTTGGTCTATCTTGCTCTTGAGAAAGAGGGCCAGGTCAAAGATCACTTCCGAAGTCGAAGAAGCGGCAACGACAAGATTAATATCGCCAAAATTAGTATTATCTGGATGATGGTCGATGTTGACGATCGTCTTGGCGGTCTGCCGGAAGTCGGTCAACTTGTCGCCGATCCGCGACAGGTCGGACGAATCAACCACAAAAAGAACATCATAAGTCTGGCCGGGAGAGAGATTTTTCTTGATCTTGTCTATTCCAGGCAGAAAAGCGTAAACGCGGGGGACAGAATCGACGCAAAAATAATGGACTGTTTTACCAAGCTGCTCCAGCATAAACCCAAGCCCGAGCATAGAGCCGATCGAGTCGCCGTCGGGGTCGCTGTGCCCGGCGATCAGTACGGTATTAACCTTTTTTAGAAGCTCTTTTATTTGGTTTTTCATTTTTCAGCTTTCGGATAAGGTTTAAGACATTGCTCCCTTTCTCCAGCGAATCGTCCCGGACAAAACGGATCTCGGGGGTCACCCGGAAATCGATCCGGTTCCCCAGCGCGCCGCGGATAAACCTGGTGGCAGAGTTCAACCCGTCCATCGCTTCCGCCTTTTGATTTTCATCGCCAAAAATACTGACGTGGATATTAGCGTTGCGCAGGTCGGGGGAGACCTCAACTTTGGTAATGCTGACAAAACCGATCCGGGGATCATTGACATCCTCGCGGATGATCGTACTGATCTCTTCCCGGATCAATTCTTCAACTCTTTCTTGTCTGGTCATCTTTTACGCGGTTTTTCTCTGACCTCAAAAGCTTCAACAACATCTCCAACCTTAAAGTCGTTATATCCATTGATCGAGATGCCGCATTCATAGTTTTGTTCCACCTGCTTGACATCGTCCTTGAATCGTTTGAGCGCTTCAAGCTTTCCTTCATAGATCTTGTCTTTGCCGCGCGTTATCCGCATCCCGGCCCCGCGCACCATCTTGCCATCGGTAATAAAACAGCCGGCGATCGCCCCGACCTTGGAGAACGAGAATAGCTGGCGGACTTCGGCGTGGCCAATGACCACTTCTTCGTACTCCGGCTCCAGGATCCCTTCCATGGCCAGTTTAACATCGTCGATCAAATTATAAATAATGTTATATTTGCGGACCTCAACCCCTTCATCCAGGCTCAAGACCTCCGAATTCCCTTCAAAGCCGACGTTAAAGCCGGCCAGGATCGCGCCGGAAGCTTTGGCCAGCATGATGTCAGATTCATTGATCCCGCCAACCCCGGCGTGAACAATGTGGACCCCGATATTTCCGACTTTCGCGTCCTGGAGCGACTGGGTAATCGCGTCAATTGACCCCTGCACGTCCGCTTTAATAAGGAGAGGAAGGTCTTTGTTCTCCCCCTCTTTGATATGTTTGGAAAAATCTTCCAGCGAAACAACCTTGGTCCGCGATGCTTTCCCCTGCGAATGCTTCCGATCCTCGGCGATCTGGCGAGCCTCTTTCTCGGTCGACATCCACTCCAACACATCCCCTGAAGCCGGCACCTCGGTACAGCCAAGCAGCTCGACCGGCATCGCCGGCCCGGCTTTTTCCAGCCTGGCCCCTTTATCGGTGAACAACGCCCGGACCCTGCCGTAAGTCGAACCGACCACAAATATATCGCCGATCTTCAATGTCCCGTTCTTGACCAGCAAGGTCGCCACCGGTCCGCGTCCCTTATCGAGCCGCGATTCAATGACCACCCCCATCGGCTTGGCTTCCGGATCGGCTTTGAGCTCCGCCAGGTCGGCAACCAGCAGGACCATTTCCAGAAGTTCGTCGATCCCGGTCAGTTGTTTGGCCGAAACCGGCACGGTCACCGTTTGACCTCCCCAATCTTCCGGCGCCAGGCCATATTCAGCCAGCTGGGCTTTGACCTTGTCAGGATTAGCGTCGGGTTTATCAATTTTATTGATCGCCACAATGATCGGCACCCCGGCCGCTTTGGCATGGTTGATCGCTTCGATCGTTTGCGGCTTGACCCCGTCATCGGCCGCAACGACCAGAATAACGATATCGGTCACTTTCGCGCCGCGCGCTCTAAGAGCGGTGAACGCTTCGTGGCCGGGGGTATCTAAAAAGGTTACCTTGCGTCCCTGAACGTTGACCTGGTAGGCTCCAATATGCTGGGTAATGCCGCCCGCTTCGCTTTCGGCAACTTTGGTTTTTCTGATCGCGTCAAGCAGTTTGGTCTTCCCGTGGTCAACGTGTCCCATGACGGTCACTACCGGCGGCCGGAGGGCCCGTTTTTCAATGTTATGCGTCCGGTGGGTAACGGTCACTTCCTGCGCCGCTTTAAGCTCGATCTCCCGGCCAAGGGCTATGCCGACTTCTTTTGCCACTTCAGAGGCGATCCGTTGATTGATGGTCACCATCATCCCTTTTTTCATCAGTTCTTTGATAAGGTCTGACGCTTTGATCTGTAATTTATCAGACAGGTCTTTCACCGAAATATCATCGCTGGTGATCACGATCGCCGGCACGGTCGGTTTTGGCGGTACGACGGGGACAACCGGTTTTTGGACAACCACCGGGGCTGGAGGGGGTGGCGGTGGTGGCGGCGGTGGCGGCGGAACTGGCTTTGGCGCTGGTTTTGGAGGAACTGGTTTTACTGCTGCCGGTTTTGGCGCTTCTTTGGCAACAACCGGTTTAGCAACAACTGGAGGTGCTTTGTCTTCTTTACTTTTTTTAGGCTTTTCAACTTTGGTCGGTTTCTCTGTTTTTTTGGGAGCTTTCTCTTTTTTCCCCTGATTCCTGACCTTTTCCGCTTCGGCCTCTTCAATTGAAGACGTTGCTGTTTTAGCTTCGATTCCCAGGGTCTTGAGAATGACCAACAGCTCTTTTGAAGTAGTTTTTAGTTCCTTGGCTAATGCGCTGACTCTAATTTTTGCCACTTAGCCCTCCTTCTTTTGGCCCTTGATCGCCGCTACCGCTTCAGGCGGAACGGTCGAGTTGGCCGCTTTTACGGAAAAACCCATCTCCCGGAGTTTCAGGACCAGGTCGTTGCTGGTCATCTCCAGCTCTTTGGCCAGTTCATGCACTTTGTATGATTCGGTCGGAGTTTCGGAGGGCTTCTCTTCCCGTCCTTCAGAGATCAGGTCGATCTTCCAGCCGGTCAGTTTAACGGCCAACCGGACGTTCTGTCCCTCTTTACCGATCGCCAGCGAGACCTCTTTATCGGCAACATGGACCCGGGCGCTCTTTTCCGCTTCGTTCAATTCAACCAGGTTAACTTTGGCCGGGCTAAGGGAGTTGGAGATGAATCTCTTTTGATCATCGCTCCATTCGACAATGTCAATCCGCTCCGGCCCCAGTTCGCGGACAATGTTTTGGATCCGCTGGCCCATTTTGCCGACGCAGGTTCCGACCGCGCCAACGTTCGGGTCGTTGGAAAAGATGGCGACCTTGGTCCGCTTCCCCGGCTCCCTGGCAATTCCTTTGATCTCCAGGATCCCTTCTTTGATCTCCGGGATCTCCATTTCAAACAATCGTTTGATCAGGTTTGGGTGAGAGCGGGAAATTATTACCAAAGGGCCTTTTGAGCTCCTTTTGGTTTCAACAACATAGAATTTTACCCGGTCCCGTTCGCGAAATACTTCACCAGGGATCTGCTCGGTGACCGGTAAAATGGTTTCCAGCCGTCCCAGATTGACCAGATACCCGCCAAATTCTTTCCTTTGGACGATCCCGTTAATGATCTCCCCCTGTTTTTTGGTGAATTCATCAAAGGTTTCTTCTTTTTCCGCTTCCCGGAGCCGCTGGATGATCACCTGTTTGGCGGTCTGCGCCGCGAAACGGCTAAAATCCGCCGGAGTAACATCTTCCGGCTCTTCCCCTTCGACTATCTTCATGAGCTTAACTTCCCCGGTATCGGAGATCTGTACGTCAATATTGTCCCCTTCGGCAAATCTTTTCTTAGCCGCCGAAAGAAGCGAAGCCCGAATAGTGTCTAGCAGGACCTCTTTGGAAAGGCCCCGCTCCCGCTGGATCTCTTCAAGCATCGCGTTAAAATTATCGATCTTCATTTTTCCCCCTATAAACGCAAAAGTGGGAAGAAAATCCCACTCATTTCAACAAATTTTACTTCCTTATGATTGCACAAGGATTATAGCAACGAGGCCACACTATGTCAACCGGGGTGAGAAAAAATAGGGGCCCCGCTTAAACGGGGCCCCCCTTGATTCCTTGATCCCTGATGCCTAGATTCCTTGCTTACATCATGTCGCCGTAACCGCCCCCCGGCATCGCGGGAGCGGCCGCCTTCTTTTCCTCTTCCGGCTTCTCGGCCACCAAAGCTTCGGTGGTCAGGAGCATGGAAGCGATCGAAGCGGCATTCTGCAGGGCAGAGCGGGTAACCTTGAGCGGATCAACGATCCCCGCCTTGAACATGTCAGTATATTCAAGCGACTGGGCGTTGAAACCGATCCCGGCCTTCTCTTTCTTGACCCGTTCAACCACAACAGACCCTTCCAGTCCGGCATTGAAAGCGATCTGTTTGAGCGGCTCTTCGAGCGCCCTGACCACGATCGCCACGCCGACTTTTTCGTCTCCCTGGGCTGTGGCCCAAAGATCCATCAGTTTCGACTTCGGCTCGGAAACAATGTGGACAAAGGCACAGCCGCCGCCCGGAATGATCCCTTCTTCAACCGCGGCACGGGTCGCCGACAGGGCATCTTCGATCCGGTGCTTCTTTTCCTTCAGCTCGGTCTCGGTCGCCGCCCCGGCCTTGATGACCGCGACGCCGCCAGAGAGCTTGGCCAGCCTTTCCTGAAGCTTTTCCTTATCATAGGAAGAATCGGAAGCTTCGATCTCTTTCTTGATCTGGGCGATCCGTTCTTTGACCGCTTTGGCGGTGCCGGCCCCTTCAATGATGGTGGTATCCTCTTTGCGGACAACCACTTTTTTGGCCCGGCCCAACCACGCTTCGTTAACGGTCTCCAGGTTCATCCCCTTCTCTTCGGCCACGACTTCGCCGCCGGTCAGGACCGCGATATCATCGAGCATCGCTTTCCGCCGGTCGCCGAAACCAGGGGCCTTGACCGCGACGGCGTTAATGGTGCCGCGCAGTTTGTTGACCACCAGGGTCGCCAGCGCTTCCCCTTCGATCTCATCGGCCAGGATCAGGAGCGGTTTACCCATCTGGACAACCTTCTCCAGCGACGGTAAAAGATCCTTGATCGCGCTGATCTTTTTGTCGGTGATCAGCAGGTAAGCGTCTTCAAGGACGCATTCCATCCGTTCACGGTCGGTCACCATGTAAGGCGAAGCGTATCCCTTGTCGAACTGCATCCCTTCAACAACGTCCAGGGTGGTTTCGATCCCCTTTGACTCTTCAACGGTGATCACCCCGTCCTTGCCGACTTTTTCCATCGCGTCGGAGATCAGGTTGCCGATCTCCGGGTCGTTGTTGGCCGAGATCGTAGCGACCTGGGCGATCGATTCTTTTGAATTGACCGACTTTTTGATCTCTTTCAGGTCTTCGATCGCCATGTCAACCGCCATCTGGATCCCGCGCTTGATCGACATCGGGTTGGCGCCGGAAACGACGTTCTTTAACCCTTCCTTAAAAATAATGTGGCCCAGAACGGTCGCGGTGGTCGTCCCGTCTCCCGCGATATCGTTGGTCTTGCTGGCGACCTCGCGCAGCAACTGCGCCCCCATATTCTCGAACGGATCTTCCAGGTCAATTTCCTTGGCAATGGTCACGCCGTCATTGGTGATAGTGGGTGAACCCCATTTTTTCTCCAAAACAACGTTTCGGCCGCGGGGACCCAGGGTCACTTTGACCACGTTGGCAACTTTCGCCACTCCTCTTTCCAGCTTCTTCCATGCTTCATCTCCAAACAGTATCTCTTTTGCTCCCATTTAAGGTCACCTCCTTTATGCTTTGATCGCTAGAATATCCCTTTCGGACAATATAATGTATTCTTCTTCATTAATTTTGACTTCGGTCCCGCCGTATTTGCTGTAAATAACTTTATCGCCAACCTTAACTTCGGGCGCGACCTTCTGGCCATTCTCATATCGTCCGCTCCCCACCGCCACCACTGTCCCTTCGGACGGCTTTTCTTTAGCGGTATCCGGAAGAACGATCCCGGATTTGGTCTTAACCTCTTCCGGAGCCTGTTTCACGACTATTTTGTCGCCGATCGGGGTCAACTTTGCTTTTACCATGCCTGAACTCACCTCCTGTTGTTAGCACTCTCTTTGATTGAGTGCTAACATCTTAGCATGGTCAGATTTTTTTTGTCAAGTTGCGAATGAGAAAAAAAATAGTTATACTTGGGCCATGTTCATTGGAGTCGATCTTGGTGGGACAAAAATAGCGGCCGCGCTGGTTTCGGCGACCGGCAAAATCGTTACGGATGTCAACATCCCGACCGAAGCAAGCAAAGGGAAGACCCACGTCCTTGGCGCGATCAATAAAGCGATCCGGCACCTGATCCAGACCAGCCCCGAACCGGTCAAAGCGATCGGACTGGGCGTTCCGGGCCCGATCCTTTATGAAAAAGGGATCGTGATCGGCCCCCCCAACCTCCCCGGCTGGAAACGGGTCAATTTGAAAAAGATCCTGGAAAAAGAATTTTCCCGACCGGTTTTTATCGACAATGACGCCAACTGCGCCGCCCTGGCCGAGGCCAGGTTTGGCGCGGGGGTCGGCCGCCGCCACTTTATTTACATAACCGTCTCCACCGGGATCGGCGGCGGGATCATCATTAACGGCCAGCTCTACCGCGGGGCCAACGGTTCGGCTGGCGAATTCGGCCACATGATCATCGACTCCCAGGGCTTTACCTGCGGCTGCGGCAATGTCGGCTGTTTTGAAGCAATGGCCTCCGGTACCGCTGTTAGAAAACGGGCCGGTATGGACGGGGCCTCTGTAGAGCTCGCCGCCCGCCAGGGGGACAAAAAAGCGCTAGCGGTGATCAACGAAACCGCACACTACCTGGCGATAGGGATCTCCAACCTGGTCAATATTTTTAATCCAGAGCTGGTCATCCTGGGAGGCGGAGTTTCCAAAATGCGGGAGCTGCTCTTGAACCCGGTCCGCAAAGAATTCAAAAAATATGCCCTCTATCTGCCGGCAAAATCGGTCAAGATCGTCAGGGCGAAGCTCGGCACCAACGCCGGCATCCTGGGAGCCGCAGCCCTGTGTCTATAGCAATTATCGACTACGGAGCAGGGAATCTGCGGAGCGTCGAAAAGGCGCTCCAAAAGCTCGGTTTTAACAGCGAGATCACCAGCGACAAGTCTGCCATACGCGGATCCAAAGGAATTATCCTCCCCGGGGTCGGTTCTTTTGATCCGGCGATCGCCCAACTCCGCTCCCTTGGCCTGGAAAGCGTCATTGAAGAAGCGATCATTTCCGGCAAACCCTTTTTGGGGATCTGCCTCGGGATGCAGCACCTCTTTGAATCTTCAGAGGAGGGAAAACTTGGCGGGATGGGAATTTTAAAAGGGAAAGCGGTCCGTTTTGACCTGTCCAAGCACCCTGAATTAAGCGTCCCGCACATGGGGTGGAACCGGCTTCTCGTCAAGAGGCGCTCCCCCATCATGGCCGGGATCGACGATGGAAGCATGGTCTATTTTGCTCACACCTACCACGTAAAACCAAAAGATGATATAATTATTTCCACAACGACCGATTACGGCTACGATTTTGCCTCATCAGTTTGGAAGGATAACCTGTTCGGCATCCAATTCCATCCCGAGAAAAGCGGCGAGATCGGCCTGGTCATTTTGAAAAATTTTGGAGGTTTGTGCAAGTGAAGTTTGAAGTAATACCAGCGATCGACCTGCTCCAGGGGAAGTGCGTCAGGCTCAAACAAGGAAATTACGGTTCCGAGACCATTTATTCGGCCGAACCGTTAGAAGTCGCCGCCCGCTGGGTCGCGGCCGGGGCCAAACGACTCCATGTCGTCGACCTGGACGGGGCCAAGACCGGCATCGCGGCCAACATTGACATTATTAAAGCGATCATCAAAGAGGTTGCCGTTCCTATCCAGATCGGCGGCGGGGTCCGCAATTTCAACCTGATCTCTGACCTGCTCAAATTTGGGGCCGACCGCGTTATTCTGGGGACCACCGCGATCAAGAACCCCAACCTGCTGGGGAACGTCTGCGAAAAGTTCGGCGACAAGATCGCCGTCGCCATTGACGCCAAGGGGAACTTTGCCGCCGCCGAAGGGTGGATGTACGTCAGCAAAAAAGACACCCTCACCCTGGCCAAAGAAGCGATCGGCCTGGGGGTCAAGCGGTTTGTCTTTACCGACATCAGCCGGGACGGAATGCTCGAGGGGCCCAACATTGACTCGATCAAGAAGTTCATGGACGGGGTCAAGGTCCCGGTCATCGCCTCGGGCGGCGTCTCAACCAAAGAAGACGTTGAAAAGCTCAAGGCGGTCGGCGCCGAAGGGTGCATTGTCGGCAAAGCGCTCTATGATGGGAAGCTGCAACTGGAAGAGATCCTTTAACTCGAATACACGAATAAACCCCGCAAGTTTTTCCCCTTACATTACGATAATATCAATGGAAGATAGTGTATTCTTTCGGCCTGCCTGTTGCCGAAGAAAATTATTGAAACCAAGTTGTTGAACAGGCTTGGTTTTTTGTTTATTAAACAGGTTGAAATTTTACGCGAAAGTGAACGATAATACTGGAGAGAGGTTGCAATGTCAGGACCAAAACACGTAGATTCGATCAAGCGTCATGAAATGCGCCACCCAGTTCCTGGGGCGGCGCGGACGCTTACTTTTGCGGAGAC
>JAHJKL010000004.1 GCA_018822365.1 Candidatus Margulisiibacteriota bacterium | reverse complement strand
CGCCGGGCGGTTGTCTCGGTCGCTTTTTCAAAAAAATTCCTGGGATTGTGGTGGCTAAAAAATATCCGGAGATAATCTATTTGCCGGGCTGGAGGGAATTGTTGAAAACGAGGGACCCATTCGTTGTCGCGTTTTTCATGCTCTTGCCAAAAAGAGATCGCCAGCGAAATGATTCTCGGCGAAAGGCGGTCGGTAAACGACATAAAACCTCCCGGCAGAGCATAACCGGTCAACCGGGAAAAACGGGTTATGTTATCAGAATCAATGTATTTCGCGCCGTGATATATCGGGGTCGGCCTGGGAAAATACCTGACATCAGCCTGATGGCCGGGCAAAAAGGTTCGATGATAATATGTGGTAGTTGGCAGTTGAATAATCTTAGCCATGATTAATCATCGCAGTAAAAAATAATAAATTTCAAACAGTTGGATTATTTCAGCGCTTCGCTGGAAACCTTCATCGCGCAGAATTCGCCACACATGGAGCAGACGTCAGCAGCATCAAGTCCCTTAATCCCCTGGCCCCTCATTCCCCTTCTCTTCTCATGTATCTCCCTCGCCTTTTCCGGATCGATCGCCAGCGCTATCTGCTTCCCCCAGTTGAGCTCTTTGCGCGCTTTGGACATCGCCCTATCCCACTCGATCGCGCCGGGGATCCCCTTGGCAATATCGGCGCAGTGGGCGGCGATCCGGGAAGCGATAACTCCTTCTTTGACATCATCCGCTTCCGGCAGGCCAAGATGTTCGGTCGGCGTCACGTAGCAGAGAAAATCAGCGCCGGAAGCCGCCGCCAGCGTTCCGCCGATCGCCGCGGTAATGTGGTCATAGCCGGGAGCAACGTCAGTCGGGAGGGGACCAAGGACGTAGAACGGGGCCCCATAACAATACTTCTTCTGCATGCTCATCTGCTCGACAATTTGATCGTATGGAACATGTCCAGGCCCTTCGATAATTACCTGGACCCCAGCCCGCCACGCTTCTTTGGTCAATTGGCCCAGGATCTTGAGCTCTTTGATCTGCGCCGCGTCACCCGCATCGACGACCGAGCCGGGACGCATCCCGTCGCCGAGCGACATCGTGACATCGTATTTAGCGGCGATCTCAAGCAAGCGGTCGTAGTGTTCATAAAACGGATTCTCCTGGTCGTTATCAAGGATCCATTTCATCATCAGCGCTCCGCCGCGAGAGACAACGTCCATCAATCGGGGGTGCTTTTTCAGTTCAGCCACCGAAGCCCTGGTCACTCCGCAGTGGATCGTCATAAAGTCGACCCCTTCTTTCGCCTGCGCTTCCACGACCGAAAACATCCCCTCGACCGTCATTTTCTTTTCGACGACCATCTGGTAGATGGGAACGGTCCCGACCGGGACCGGGCAAGCGGACATGATCGCTTTGCGAGTGGCGTTGATGTCGCCGCCGGTCGACAGGTCCATCAACGCGTCGGTTTTGGCGTCAAGAGCCGCCTTGAGTTTTTTTAGTTCGTTTTTAAGCTGGGGAAAATCAGCCGAGGTCCCGATGTTGGCGTTAACTTTCGTCCTCAAGCCTTTGCCTATGCCTATTGCCTTGACCCCTCGATGCCTTTTATTAAACGGAATCGCAATTGTCCCTTTGGCTACCCCATCCCGTATAACCGTGTCACCTGTTCCCTCGTCCCGGGCTACTTGCTTCATCTGCGGGGTGATAACCCCTTTTAAAGCGGCCTGACGTTGGGTAGTCATTAGCTTCTGAATTCTCGCGGCTCTTCCGGTTTGGCTTCACGGGCTAATTTCATGGCCAGGACAACAGCGTCCTTGGCGGTATTAACCCGGTGAACCTGCTTGTCCAACTGGCCATCGTGGTGGATCATCTGCCAGGTGTTTAGTCCAACGACCGGTATCTTATAACCTAAAGCAAAGCCGATCTCCGAGAGGGTGCCGTAAGACCCCCCCACCGCAATGACCGCCTGCCCCGTTTTGACAACCAGTTTATTTCTGGCGTAACCAATGCCGGTAACGATCGGATAATCAATATAAGGATTGGCATCGTCCCGCTTACTCCCTGGTAAAATACCAATTGTCGTGCCTCCGGCGCTCTTGGCCCCCTTAGCGACATGCTCCATGACCCCTTTTAAACCGCCGCAAACCAGGACCGCCCCCGCTTTGCCGATCTCTATCCCAACCTCTTCGGCCAGTTTAGCGATCTCCGCCGACGCGTGGCTTTCGCCAATGACCGCGATAAAAACCTTATTGATCAAGTTAATCTCCTCGCTTAAAAATAATGCCGCAGTCCCAGGGTCAAGAATTCCGGATACCCAATTTCACAGGAAGTAGCCTGGCCAAAAAGGCCATCCTCCCACTCCCAACCTATCCCCAGCGTCGGGATCGTCGTGGTCGTCGACGCGCTCCCCGATGAAGCGGAAAAGAACATCGCCCCAAGCCGCGCGTAAGAGCGCGACCTTGGCTCCTGGGTAAGATCTTTGGTTATCGAGGCGGTATAAAAGTTTACGCTGTTAATATTGGCCAGTCCCAAAGTAACTATCGAGCCGTAAAGTTTCACCATGTTGGAAAGAAGAGAGGTCCCAAAATCGGCTGAAAACTTCGCCCCCAACCCGGTCGATTTATCTTTGTAGTAGAGAGTAAAAGCGTGCGGCAGGACCACCATTGTTTCGTAACCGACCCCAATCTCCGCCTTGACCTGACTAAAACAACCAAGGAGCAACAGAGCAGACAACCCCGCAAAGATTTTTTTCATGAAAAATCACCCTTCCTATCGTGATGGAATTATAACATAGAGTTTTCTTGAAACCGAGGGGGAACTTTGATAAAATCAGGTTATGGCACAGACAATTTCCCAAAAAATCCTCGCCAAACACTCCGGAAAAAAGTCGGTCTCTCCCGGCGAATTGATCAACTGCAGGCTCGACCTCGTCCTGGGGAACGACATCACCTCACCCACGGCGATCAAAGAGTTCGAGAAGATCGGCGTCAAAAAAGTTTTCGACAAAAAGAAGATCTTCCTGGTCCCCGACCATTTCACCCCGGCCAAAGACATCAAATCGGCCGAACAGGTCAAGATGATGCGCGAATTCGCCAAAAAATACGGGATCGTCAATTTCTTTGAGATCGGCTGTATGGGGGTCGAACACGCTCTCCTGCCGGAGATGGGGGCGATCAAGCCTGACGACCTGATCATCGGGGCCGATTCCCACACCTGTACTTACGGCGCCCTGGGGGCTTTCTCGACCGGCGTCGGCTCTACCGACATGGCGGCCGGGATGGCGACCGGCGAAGTCTGGTTCAAGGTCCCGGAACAATTAAAATTCGTCTACCGCGGCAAACTCCCCAAATGGGTTGAAGCCAAGGACCTCATCCTCTACACCATCGGCCAGATCGGGGTCGACGGCGCCCGTTATATGTCGATGGAATTTACCGGCCCGGCGATCAATGCCCTCTCGGTCGAGGGGAGGATGACCATGGCCAACATGGCGATCGAAGCGGGGGGCAAGAACGGGATTTTTGCTCCTGATAAAAAAACAATCTCCTATCTAAAAAATAAAATATCTAACCAACATTTGACATTTGTCATTGGCCATTTGTCATTATTTCAGTCTGATCCCGACGCCGAATACGTCCAGGTTTACGATTGGGACGTCTCCAAGATCGAACCGCAGGTCTCCTTCCCTCACCTCCCCAGCAACACCAAGCCGGTCAGCCAGTGCAAATCAATAAAGATCGACCAGTCGGTCATCGGCTCCTGCACCAACGGTCGGATCGAAGACCTCCGGGTCGCGGCCAAAGTCCTCAAAGGTAAAAAGAAACACAGGGATGTCCGCCTGATCATTATCCCGGCGACCCAGAAGATATACGCACAAGCGATGAAAGAAGGGTTGTTCGACATTTTCCTGAAAGCGGAAGCGGCGGTCTCTACACCTACTTGCGGCCCCTGTCTCGGCGGCCATATGGGAATTTTGGCTGAAGGGGAAAGAGCGATCGCCACGACCAACCGGAACTTTGTCGGCAGGATGGGGCATCCTAAGTCGGAAGTCTACCTCTCCAACGTCGCGGTCGCCGCCGCTTCAGCGGTCGCCGGACGGATTGTTAGTCCCGAAGACCTTTAAATACTTTTTAAGGTCACAAATTGTGACCCTGATGTTTTAACACTTCTATTAATCACGGCAATTTCCTTGAGATAATTTCCAGCTGGCGGCGCAGTTCGGCCACTGAACTCGGCCGTTTGTTTGGATTTTTGACCAGCGCCCGCCGGATAACATGAAGCACTTGTTTTTGTTCCTTGGTCCGCTGAGGCAGTAAACTATAGTCCGGCTCGTTATTTTGGATCGCGTCTATAAGGGCCGAATGATCAAATGATCTGAACGGATGCTCCCCGGTCAGCAATTCTAACAAGATCACGCCAAGCGTAAAAACTTCCGACCTTGGGGTAAGCTGTTCCCCCCTCGCCTGCTCCGGGGAAAAATAGAGCGGCGTCCCGGCAAAACCGGTCGCTTCGCTTTCGACCGCACACAGTCCGGGATCGATCAGAACGACTTTCCCATCATGGCCGATCATTACATTCTCCGGCTTAATATCCCGGTGGATGATCCCCAGCGCATGGTAGTGTTCGACCGAATCGCAAAGATCGATCATTATTTCAAGGCTTCGTTTCTGCGGCAAAAATCCCCCGTTCAAGGCCAGGATCTCATAAAGATTATTACCATCAATAAGTCGCATTGAAATGTACGGCACCCCATTAACATCGCCAAGTTCTTTGACCGTAACGACCTGGCCGTCAAGACTGCCACTGACCAGCGCCTTTTGCCCCTCTTCAACCAGCGCTTTAAAATTAAAGTCATCAAACCTTAAAGGGACTTTAACAACCCGCTCTCTTCCGTCTCTCATATCGAGCGCTTTAAAGGTAATCCCATATCCCCCCTGGCCAAGCCTTTGCGTCAAAAGAAAATTGCCGAATTCAATCGGACCTGTTTCGTTAACTACGTGTTTATGGGTGGCTGACATTAAGTTCAAAATATGATTTGTGTCAATAGTGTGATCATAATCGATTTTAGGCAGAGAGGGATTAACGCCTTTGCCTACTTTTGCCGCTTTGGAAAATGAAGGGGCCCGAAGGCTGGTTTTCCAGCCAGGCCTTAAACTGTCAAATATTGATATTCGGCCAAACGTACTCATATGGTACTCCTTCTATGTATATATCGTAAAAAATCGGCAAAAATTGCAGGTTATTTATAATGAACATCGGGCAGAGGTCAGCTGGCGGTTTGCTCTCCGACTGCGGGGCCCAGCATCGCTTCCACGAACGCCCGGTTGTAACTCCGGATAGTATCAAGCCCCTCTCCCCCAGCAAAGCTGGCCAGTTGCTGTTTTTCCACCTGAGTCATCAGGCCGGCCGCTTTGCCGACCATCCGGTCAAAACTGATCAGATACTTCAGGATAAAGATAAATTTTTCAGTAGTATTGAAGTTCGGATCAGCAGCCAAAGTCTGCTCCAGCAGGTTCTGGGTCAGTCTGATCTGGTAGATCTCGGCGTAGCAGTCACGGGCGCTCTCCCCGAAATCCTGGACAGACAACCCCTTGGCGACCGCCAGGGCGTTGACCCTGACCCGGCCGACCAGGTAGCTTAAATTCCAGTGCAGTTCTTCCCCGGGGATCGGGAGCTTTTCCGCCGAAAAAGTGCTGACAAAAACCATTCTGGCCGGGTCGCCCAAATACATTGCCCCGCTTAAAAAAGCTTTTTGGGCGGCGGGCTCAAGTCCGAACATCCCCAATTCAAAGCCCGGGACCCAGAAGTTATTCCCATTATCAACCCGGAGGATCAGCGGGCAAAAAATAATATTGGAAAGCCTGGCAAAATCGGCGGCAAATTCCGGCCCTGCCAGACTGAAAGACCTCTCAACCTCCGCCGGCGCCAGCCCGGGAGAAGTAATAACCGCTTTATTTTCCTCCGTCTGGTTATTTCCCGTCGCCCCCATGGCTGATAATACTTGGGACATTGAGAGTCGGGCGGAAAGATACGCTTGCCTGTCGCTGGCAACAACCGCCCGTTCTCCGGTCGGGATTTCCCTGGCCGCGGCGGGAAATCTGTAAGGTTGGCAAGCCGCGATCCGGCCATTGCGGCCCGGATAAATAACGTGATCGGCAACTCCCGCCGGAAAAAACCCGGCGCGTCTCAATTCAGTTTTAATTAACATATTCCCGCCTAAATTTTAATTTGGGGAGCGGAGCTGCCGCTCTCTAAGAAGTTGTCGTCTGGGAAGGAAGAAAATTTCAGGAGATTTTATTTGGGGCTAGAAAGTTCTATGGACATGGTGACCCCCCTCAGTTAATTAAGATCGGATATATCAGCGAGATATACTATAGAAAGCTCAAGCAGATCTTAAGAAGCCGTGTCATCACACACGGGAAAGGAGTCACCAGTGGCAAGTGTAT
>JAHJKL010000003.1 GCA_018822365.1 Candidatus Margulisiibacteriota bacterium | reverse complement strand
CCGCCATCCTTTGCCTAAAGATCGATTTATCAAACTTCAAAGCTTGTTTTCTAATTTCAAACTGATCAAATTTTTTCCGCATCAAACGTTCAACCGCGTCAACGATCGCCTCTGGCGTTCCATTATTAAAAAATATTCCAGTTACCCCGTCAACAATAGTTTCGAGCGCCCCTCCACCCCTAAAAGCAACCACCGGCCGCCCGGCAGCCATTGCCTCAACCGGTACTATGCCAAAATCTTCTTCGCCCGGAAAAACCAGACCCTGACATTCAGCAACCATTTCCTTGATCGCCGAATCGCTCAACCTGCCAAAATATTCTATATTAGGTTGGCTTAGTTTTACCAGCCGTTCCCGGTCAGGCCCTTCTCCCACAACCTTCAAAGGGAGACCAAGTTTATTGAAGGCTTCTACCACAATGTCAATCCGCTTGTAAGCATTCAGCCTTGAACAAACTAAAAAATAACCATTATTTCGGCCAGAAGGTTGAAATAGTTCACAATCAACTGGTGGATATATTATAACAGATTTCCTTTTATATACCTTCCTGATCCGATCAGCGATCACCCGTGAAATCGCGACAAAATGATCGACCCGCTTGGCTGTCGCCAGGTCCCACATTCTTATCGGGAAAAGGAACAAAGGAAGCAGCAGCTTAATTATCCAGGGAAAGCTTTCCCGTTTTACGTAGTCCCGATAACGCCAGACAAAACGCATCGGGGTATAGCAATAGCAGATATGGGTCTGTCCCTTTTTCTTCCGCACCCCTTTGGCATACGCGGAGCTTGAAGACAAAATAACGTCAAATTCCGACAGGTCAAACAGGGAAAAGGCCAGGGGGTATAGAAAGAAATACTTCCGGTAGTTTTTAAATATCCCCGGAATATTTTGCATAAAGGAGGTAATGATCCTCGCCTCATTGATCCCCGCCGGCATTTTTGACCGGTCGCAGATCGAGGTGTAAATAGGCGCGTCAGGAAAAAGCTCATGAAGCTCCTGAACCACCCTTTCCGCCCCGCCAAACTGATTTAAATAGTCATGAACGATCGCGATCTTCATTGTTTGACTATCCCTTTCTCCAGCATGTAAGCCCGCAGAGCTTCCTGCCAGGGACGCAGCTCATCCAGACCGATCGCCCGCAAATTGGCATTATCTAAGGCTGAAAAAGTAGGGCGCTTGGCCGGGGTCCTGGCATTGAGTTCGGCAAACTTAGAAGCCGAAAAGTTCACTTTAAGTCCGGCCAGTTCAAACGCCTTGAGCGCCAGCTCATACCAGGAACAGGCGCCACGATTAACGATATGATATAAGCCAAAATGATCGGTCTGGACCAGCTGGTATATTTTTCGCGCCAGGTCCAGTGTATAGGTCGGAGAAAAGAATTGATCGTCAACGACGCTAAATTGCTCCCCACTTTTCCCTTTAGCTATAACGCTGTCAATAAAATTCCCTCCTCCTTTCCCCAGGCATCCGGCAACCCCGAATAAACCGGAAGAACGGACAATGAAATGCCGTTTTGATAACTGAGCGATCGCTTCTTCCCCGGCCAGTTTTGATCGCGCGTATACCGACAACGGCTCCGGCCGATCGGTCTCCTGATAAGGAGAATGCTTTTGACCGTTAAAAACATAATCGGTTGAAATGTGGACCAGTCTGGCTTCGACCTCCTGACAAGCCGCCGCCAGGTTCTTCGCCCCTTCGGCGTTAACCGCAAAGGCCAGACCGGAGTTCGACTCCGCTTCATCAACCCTTGAATAACCGGCAGTGTTAATAATTACTTCCGGCCGATATTCTTGAACGACTTTATTAACTTTTAACCGGTCAGTAATATCAAGGTCTTTCAAGGTCAAAGGAACGGCATCTTTTTTGGGGATAATTTTCAGCAGATCGGTCCCAAGCTGGCCATCCGCGCCGATCACCAGGAACTTCATGAAAAAGGCTACTTGAAAGAACGGAAAAAGACCGTAAAATTCTCTTCCGCTTTCTCCCGCAGATCGATCAGGACTTTTTCCAGCAGTTTCTTGCTAGCTTCCCTGATCGCGAATTGCGCTTCGACCGTTTTTTCCAGCCTGGTGGGGTCAAGAACTTCATCAACAGAGAGACAGGAAGAACCAACGCTATCCATAAAAGATTTTACTTTGGGATCATAGGAGAGCCCAAATGCGGGTACGATAGATTTAACGGCAAAGATCAGGGAATGAAGCCTCATCCCGATCAGGAAGTCGCACTGGGAAATGACCGACAGCATTTCCTGAGGAGAACAGATCTTAAAGACCACGTTCGATTTATGGCTCATGAAATTGATCACTTTGGATGTTTCTCTCATATCTTCGGGGCAGTGCAGAAGCAGAAAAACGACCTGGTGTCCGTTCTTTTCCACAAACGAGTCAAGCATCTCCGCCAGGGCCCGATAGAACGGAAGTTCCACCCCCTGCCTTTTAGGCAAACTGCGGACCGAAACCCCGAGCAGCGGTTTATTGGTCGCCACCCCTTCCAGGGCCAGGACCTTACGCCCTTCAAGCGTCGAAGGATTGCTTAAAAGAAAGGTCGGATCGGCAGTAACCCTGATCTTGTCCGGTTTGACCCCGATCTCGGCCATTTTCTTTTTTGATTCATTGTCGCGAACCGTGATGACGTTGACCCGCTTCAGGGCCAGAGCGGCAATTTGCCGGTTTATCCGGCCGGTAAGCGGACCAAATCCCTGGGCAAAGACCATGACTTTCTTGAAAAGGATCTTGGCTAAAAGCACCTGGCTAATGTAATACCAGAAGCTCCGGTTGCTGCTCGAGTCCTGGAACAGGGTCCCGCCACCGCTGACAAAAACATCCGCCTTGAGCATTTCGATCAGGATATTGAACCAGGAATAGCGGCCAACTGCTTTGACATTATAAAAATGAGCGGTCATCTGGGGAGAAGCGGAGAGGACCGTTATTTGCAGGGCCTGGTCGTGACGGCGGAAGCCGTTGACGATCGCGTCCAGAACCGCTTCGTCACCGACATTCCCAAAACCATAATAACCGGATAACAATACGCGCATTTTTTATCCACCTTCTTTTGAGGTTTTAAACCAGCGACCGGCGATCACTGCCACAATAATACCAAAAATCAGCCCCAGAACCAAACCGTTAGCGGTCCGAATGATCGAGATCGCCAGCGGGGTATGGATATGCGAAAAAGTGTTCGTCACCGAGACCGGAGCGATCGTCCCGATCGCCATCAGGACCCAGAGCCAGTTCCAGTCCTTTGTCTTGAGATAGTAAACAGCCGCCAGAAAGAGGAAAGGATAGCCAACCAGGAACTCTTTTGTCCGCGGCCGCACAAAAAGGACCATCTCCAGCCAATTTCGGAATATCTTTTCCGCGCCGGGGACCGGCAGGGAAAAATTGCCGGAACGGGCAATGAACACGCCCAAAGCGGCCAACAAAATAAAGCCGACCAGGAGATGGGCAACACTGATCTGCGTTCGCAGGAGCTCTTTCCCCCTCTGCCATAAGTTCAGGTCCCCACCTTTAAAAAGAAAATAGGCGGCAACGATCATCATGGGGAGGACCAGCGCCGCTTTGACCGCCGGAAAAACCATGGAGCCGGACATATATTTCGAGTCGGCCAATAAACCGGCCAAAAAGATTATTCCCAGGGCTGTAATGACCATTGTTCTGAAGAAAAACAATAGAACCTGAAGAAAAACAAACCCCCGCTGGCGATCGAGCCTTTTGGCGGAACTGATCACCGCCAGGGATGGAAAAATAACTGCCGCCCCGAAAGCCAGGATCTTTTGAAGCAGCACGATCTCCGGCGCCAGAAACAAGAGAAGGTTTGCTCCAGCCAGGATCAGGATCGCCAAAGCCCACAAAGGAAGGAGAATAAACGCGTTGAGCAGCAGGATCGCCCCAACCACGACCCCCCAACCGATCATGACGATCTGCCATTTGGTCATGTTAAGCGGGGCCAGTTCCTTGCTTCCGCCTATCGTGATCTTTGCCCCGGCCAATTTATTTTTCAGATCAGAAAAAAACCGGAGATTAAACTCAACCGGCAGGGCATCTATCTGCGGGGGAAGAAATGGGCGGACATAAAGAAGCTTAACCTGCCGCTCCCTGACCGCCCTCAAATATCGGCCCAGGACTTCCGCTTTTTCCAGTTTTTTAAGCTCATCCTTGGGAACGCTATGCACCCGAACAACACGCCCCTCCATCAAGCGCTTCAACTGAACATCCCCGTCCTGCTTAACGATCTCGACAAAACCATATCCGATCCTGAACTTTTTAAGCGCTTCGGCCAGCGACGTGATCCCTTCCGGATAACCCAGGATCTCCTCACCGTCAAAAATGATCGTCTTATAATTCTTCAGCGCGGAAATTTTTGATTCGATATTCCCTAAATGATAACGCGGATCGTTCCAAACCCTGGGAACGATCTTAAAACCAAGCTTGCCCAGGTAATTCCTCTGGAGTTCCGAGATCCCAAGCCCAAGCATCCGCAGTTCTTCTTCCGCCTCATCGACCTCGATCACCTCTTCCCCCAGGAAACGGACCGCCTTCTGTCCAAGCGCCCAGTTAAGCTCCTCGTAAAGGCGTTTGCGCGACTCTTTAAACGGGGCAAAAATATAGGTCCGGTCAGGTTTGATCTCTTTCAACCGATCGGTAAAGACCGGAGAAAAAGCGGCCAGCTTCTTTATGCTCCCTCCCTTGGCGTAATAGATCTCCCCCTGGGCATTCGCGTCTGGCAAGGTCTCTTCAAAGACTCCCAGCTCAAAAAATCCGATCTTTTTGACTTGTTTTAAAACCTTATCAAGCGGAATTTTTTCAAAAGCGGCCGCTTTTTTCAGGTCATTCAGGTCGATCACGACCCGAACCGACCGGGTCTCCTGTTCGCTCCAGTAGCGGCCAAGGATCGAGTAACAACCGACCAGCACCGAAACGATCAAACTGATCTTTAATATCCCGAAAATTATCTTTTTTAACATTGCTCCACCCCGTCGCTATATTTTAGCTCTCAGCGCCGCTTCAATGAACGGATCAATATCGCCGTCTACAACTCCCTGCACATCCCCCACTTCGACACCGGTCCGATTATCCTTGACCAGGGTATAAGGCTGAAAAACGTAAGAGCGGATCTGGCTCCCCCATTCGATCTTCCGTTTTTCGCCGGCCAATTCTTCGATCTTTTCTTTCCTCTGCCTGACCATCATTTCGTGAAGCTTCGCTTTAAGCAGGCGGAGCGCCGTGTCGCGGTTGGCATGCTGGGAGCGGTCAGACTGGCTCTGAGTCACGATCCCGGTCGGCAGGTGGGTAATGCGGATCGCGGAGCTGACCTTGTTGACATTCTGCCCCCCGGGACCGGAGGCGCGGTAGGTGTCGACCCGCAGGTCGTTGGGGTTGATCTCGATCTTGATGTCTTCGGTCAGTTCCGGGGTCACCTCAACCGCGACAAAAGAGGTGTGGCGTTTCCCTTCGGAAGAAAACGGGGAGATCCTGACCAAACGATGGACCCCTGCTTCATTTTTCAGATAACCGTAGGCGTATGGCCCGGAGATCATCAGGGTCGCGCTTTTTATCCCGGCTTCTTCGCCATATGAAAGATCGGGCATCTCGACAGAAAAACTTTTACTCTCGCACCAGCGGGTGTACATCCGCAGCAGGATCTGGCCCCAATCCTGCGCGTCAGTCCCGCCGGCGCCGGCGTTTATGGAAAGAATAGCGTTGTTTTGGTCATACTCTCCGGTAAACAGGGTCGCGGTCTCAAGTTCGGCCGCCAGGCTTTGCAGTTTTTTGATTTCCTGCGAAAGCTCGCCCAGTTCCTCCGCGCTCGCCATTTCCAGCAGGAGGAGTTGTTCGTCAATTCGGTCGCGCAAGGCTTCCCATTGTTTGACCTCTTTTTCCAAAAGGCTTTTCTCCTGCATTAATTTCCTGGCCCTCTCCTGGTCGGACCAAAGATCAGGATCGGCGCTTTTGGTCTCGATCTCGCCAAGGGTTTTCCTCTTCTCGTCAATTACCAGGACCTTCTCTAGCTCCTGGCATTTTAGTTTTAAACCGGCTAATTGTTCTTTTAGCTCTTCATGCAGCATCTTTTATACTTTTTGCCCGATCCGCAGGGACAGGGATCATTCCGGCCGACTTTTTCCGCCACTCGAACGGTCGCCGGCTTCTCCCTTTTTTCCGGAGCCCCATAGGTCAAAGACTGGCGCCGCGGGCGATGGACTTCCTCTATCGGCCCTTCCGCCTTCTGGACCCGAAGCATCAGGCTGATGATCTGGGCCCTGACACCGCGCATCATCTCCTGAAACATCGAATACCCTTCCATCTTGTATTCGACCAGCGGATCTTTGCCGCCGTAACCGCGCAAGCCGATCCCTTCGCGCAAGACATCCATATTATGCAGTTGTTCGATCCAGGCGGCGTCAATTGTTTTAAGCATGACCATCCGCTCCAGCGAGCGCATCATCTCTTCGCCAAACTCTTTTTCTTTCTCCACATAGGCTTGCTCGAACATGGCAAGGACCTTTTGCTTGACTTCTTTACTGTTTTTTTCTTCTTTAAGCCGGTCCAGCCCTTCGGTCGCGATCAATTCGTTGATCGCCTGGAACAGACCGGCCCAGTCCCACTCTTCCGGCGCGATCTTATCGACCAGGAAAGCGTCTGTCGTTTCGCCAACCACCTGCTCCATCATCTCAAAGATCTTTGTCTTCAGGTCTTTCCCTTCCAGGATCCGGCGGCGCAAGGCATAGATCGAACCCCGCTGTTTGTTCATGACATCGTCAAACTCCAAAACCTGTTTGCGGATGCCAAAGTGGTACTGTTCCACTTTTTTCTGAGCGTTCTCCAGCCCTCTGGAGATCAAATTGTGTTCGATCGGCACGTCTTCTTCCAAGCCTAACCGCTCCATGACCCCGGAGATCCGCTGGGAACCGAAGAGCCGCATCAGGTCATCTTCGAGCGAAACATAAAATCTGGTGGAGCCGGCATCCCCCTGACGGCCGGAGCGGCCGCGCAGCTGATTATCGATCCGGCGGCTTTCGTGGCGCTCGGTCCCAATGACATGCAGTCCTCCCAGGTCGGCAACCCCTTCACCTAAAACAATGTCGGTCCCGCGGCCGGCCATGTTGGTCGAGATGGTAACCATCCCTCTTTGCCCGGCCTTGGAAATGATCTCCGCCTCCCGTTCATGCTGTTTGGCGTTGAGGACATGGTGCGGGATCCCGCGGCGGCGAAGCATTTCGGAGACCAACTCGGAATTATCGATCGAGATCGTTCCGACCAGGACCGGCCGCCCTTTTTTATGCCATTCGATAATTTCGTTAACGACCGCCCGAAAACGGGCCCGTTTGTTTTTGTAGATCTGGTCCGGATAGTCGAGCCTGACCATCTTGCGATGGGTCGGGATAACCATGACTTCCATTTTATAGATCTTCCAGAACTCCCCCTCCTCGGTCTTGGCGGTCCCGGTCATCCCGGAGATCTTTTTATACAAGCGGAAATAATTCTGGAAGGTGATGGTCGCCAGGGTCTGGGATTCATTCTGGACCTCCACTCCTTCCTTGGCTTCGATCGCCTGGTGGAGCCCTTCGGAATAGCGTCGCCCCTGCATCAGTCGTCCGGTAAATTCATCAACAATAATAACCTCGCCGTCTTTGACCACATAATCGACATCTTTCTCAAAAATGTTCCAGGCGACCAGCGACTGGGTGATCTGGTGGGCAATGCTGATATTCGCGATGTCATAAAGGTATTCGACCCCAAGGATTTTCTCTACCTTCTTGATCCCGTGTTCGGTCAGGGATGCGTTGCGGGTCTTTTCGTCAACGACAAAGTCGGTCGCTTTGGCCAGGCGGCGGGCGATCTCGTTAGCTTTTTGGTAATTGGTCGCCGCTTCTTCAAGCATACCGGAAATGATCAGCGGGGTCCGCGCTTCATCGATCAAAATACTGTCAACCTCGTCGACGATCGCGTAGTGAAGCTCTCTCTGGACGCAGTCCTCAAGGGAGATCGCCATGTTATCGCGCAGGTAATCAAAGCCAAACTCGTTGTTGGTCCCGTAGGTAATATCGGCAGCGTAGGCTTCGCGGCGCTCCGGCGGCTCCATCGAATGCTGGATCACACCAACGGTGAGCCCAAGCGCCCGATGGATCGGCCCCATCCAGTCGCTATCCCTTTTGGCCAGGTAATCGTTGACCGTAACAACATGAACTCCCTGACCGGTCAAAGCGTTAAGATAAACCGGCAGGGTCGAAACCAGGGTCTTCCCTTCTCCGGTCCGCATCTCGGCGATCTTTCCCTGGTGGAGGACGATCCCGCCTAAAAGCTGAACGTCAAAATGGCGCAAGCCGGTCGTCCGGACCGAGGCCTCGCGTACGGCGGCAAACGTTTCGGGGAGTATTTCGTCCAGGGTCTTCCCTTCGGCCAAAAGCTTTCTGAATTCGGTCGTTTTTCCGCGCAGCTCCTCGTCCGAAAGATTTTTGAACTCCGGTTCTAATTTATTGATCTTCTCGACGATCGGAAGAAGCTCGTCGATCTTCTTCTCATCGGAAGAACCGATCAGTTTGGCGATCCATTGTAAGATCATGCGGTTATTATTCTGACGCGGGTATTTCCCGGGAGATCTGCTTCAGTTTTGTCCCCTGGCGGCGATGTTCTTTAACCATCATTTCTTTGTGCTTTTCCAGCTGGCGCTTGACGTCGTCAACCGCCAGATCGATCGCGGCGTACATATCACGTCCGGCTTCGGTCGCCATGATCATTTTATGCCCGGCTACCCAAACCCTGATCTCGGCAACCTGCCGTTGATCGGCATTGGCATTATCCCTGGCATCAAGCACAACTTCTGTTTTTTGAATGTTACCAAAAAACTCCTCAAACTTGGCCGTCTTTTCATTAACATAATCCTTTAATGGCTGGCTCACTTCAGTTCCGTGTCCGGTTATATTTATTTGCATATTCATCCTCCTGCGGCAATTGTAGCAAAAAAAGGCGGCTTACTCAACTAAACTTAGTTTAACTAACCGCGTAATTCATTGCGCGGTTAGTCCGATTCGCTCATCGCTCTTGAAAGGGTCAAAACCTCAACTCTCTTGGCTCCGGCGATCATCAAGCTCCTGGAACATTCCGCGATCGTCGCTCCGGTCGTGTAAATATCGTCAATCAGTAAAACCCGTTTGTTATAAACTGCCCGGGGGTCTGCCACCTTAAAAGCTCCTTTGACATTTACCAGCCTGGCGTCGCGCGGCAAATCAAACTGTGGGGTAGTTTCTTTGACCCTCACCAGGGCGTTGGCGGCCGGAGTATCATAATATTTGGCTAAAGAGACGGTTAAAAGTTCGGCCTGGTTAAAACCGCGCAGTTTGTGACGGCGGGGATGAAGCGGGACCGGGATCAGAGTATCGATCTCTCTCATGTTAAGGACCGGCGTATGGCTGACGTATTTAACCAGCAAAACCCCAAGCGGCTCCGCCAGCCGGCGGCGTTTGGAAAACTTGAGCCGTTGAATGGCGCTCCTGATCACTCCGGCATATTTGGTGGCCGAATAGATCCCCAGCGCCGGTTTCATGAAAGAAATTTGATTGAAGCAGTCCGGACAAAGCGCTTCGTTCCCCGGCTTTTTACAGACCTCACAGCGAGGCGGAAAGATCAGATCAAGCAGTGATTGCCAAAACATTGCTTGCGATTATAACATATGGTAATATGCACTACCATGACCTGGGAAGATATTCTAAGGCTCTTGATCCAGGGAGAAGGCCCCTCAGTTGAATTTGAAAAAAATGTCCCATCAGAGGACGACATCGCCAGGGAACTGGTCGGATTCTCCAACACTGATGGCGGGAAAGTCATTTACGGTTTGGACGATAAAAGCAAACACCTCCTGGGCGCCACCCTCCGCGAAGATTTTGAAAGCTGGATAAAAAATATCGCCAAAACCCATTGCCAGCCGGCGATCAGCGTTACGCTTGAAGTTGTGGAACGTTTTGAAAAAAAGATCGTCGTCCTGCACGTCCAGGAAGGAGAAGACAAACCATACCGGACCGACGATATCTGCTACATTCGTGACGGAAATATCTCCCGGCCGGCAGAAGAGAATGAGGTCCAGGCTTTAGCCAGCCCCTGGTCGGGCAAAGGACTTAACAAACGCCAGCTCCGGGCAATGCAGATCATCACCGAACATGGCAGTATCACCAACCGGGAATACCGGGAAGCCTTTGACGTCTCCCATAAGACCGCCCATATAGAATTGACCTTGCTGGTAAATAAACATCTGGCGCAAAGCGAAGGGGCCGGCCGCTCGACCCGATATACCCCTCTGCCGGCTGAGACCCATACCTAGGTGGGGACCATTTAACCTAAATTATACTAGTTGCAATCGCTTTTATTTCATGCTATATTGTCCTTGGATTTTTTTAATCTTTAAGCGAGGATTCAAAGCAATAAACTGGTCGATTGAATCCACCAATACATTTCAAATCATTCATAGGAGGAGAAGAATTATATGAGAAAAACAATCTTAGTTATATCAGTATTTATAATGACTGGTTTCTTTCTTTCTGTTGCTAAAGCAAATACATCCGAGACGGAAATTCCCCAGCCAGCAAACTGCAAATATATGATCAAGGTTATTGATGTAACCGCCAACAAATCCGGTTCTGAAGAAGTCGGACCGGAAACAACTGTTAAAAACAATTTAAGCTTAGCACAGGCCAAAGCAGCTATTGCCACGGCAACAGGAACGCCGATTAGTAGCGCACAAAACACTTTTTCCGATGGCAAAAAAACATCTTTTTCTATATACACAAGCTCAAAAGGGATAGCCTCAACAACAAGAAACCAAACAGAATACAAAGTCACCACCAGAAAACTAGGGTATAATGTTGTCAGCTATACCCTAACTACCGACCCAAATACTTATTCTGTTGCAATTATCCGGTTAAAGAAAAAATAATATTTTTCCTAATCTATCAAACCGCTCAAGCTTTTAACCTTGGGCGGTTTTTTATAAATTAATTATTTCCCCAAGCCGATGAACCTTAATTAAATTTGTCGTCCCCGGAATGTGAATCGGCACCCCAGCGGTGATCACGACCAGATCGTCCTTCTTAAGCCATTTCTCCTGAAGCACCAATTGGGTCCTCATAACCATTTCATCAATGTAGCGGAACCCGCCGATCTTGACCGGCTGAACCCCGTAATAAAGGTTTAATCTGCGGAATGCCCGATCACTGGTCACTACCCCAAAGAGCGGCATCTCCGGCCGCTGTTTGGAGACCCGCAAAGCGGTTGAACCGGTCTCGGTAAAGGTGACGATCGCTTTAGCGTTCATCACTCTGGCCAATATCCCGGCCGCGTGGGCGACCGCGGTATCAATGTTGTTCTCCAGGCTGATATCCGCCGGAAATATTTTAAGCCTGGTTTCCGCTTCCTCGGCGATCCGCCCCATCATTTCCACCGTTTCCGCCGGGAACCTGCCGATCGAGGTTTCGGCCGAGAGCATTACCGCGTCGGCCCCGTCAAAGATCGCGTTAGCGACGTCAGAAACTTCCGCCCGGGTTGGCGAAGGCTCCAGGACCATTGACTCCAGCATCTGGGTCGCAACAATTACCGGTTTCTCAAAAAGACGGCAAAGCTCGATCACATCCTTTTGGATGATCGGCACCTTTTCCAGCGAGAGCTCAACCCCCAGGTCTCCCCGGGCGACCATGACCCCATCCGCCGCGGTAATGATCGTTTCCAGATTGGTGATCGCTTCCGGCTTCTCGATCTTGGCGATGACCGGCACCGCCGCTCTTTTGATCAGTTTTTTGAGCTCAAGAATATCGGCCGCCTTGCGGACGAACGAAAGGGCAAAAAAGTCGGTATTTTGCTTCAACCCCCACTCTACATCTTTTTTGTCTTTAGCCGTTAATGAAGGCAATTTGAGTTTGGTATGAGGCAGGTTGACCCCTTTATGTTCGCCGATCACCCCTCCTTCCACGATCAGGCATTCAATGTTCGATTGCCGTTTAGCGGTAACCTTCAGGGTAACGCTCCCATCGGCCAAAAGGATCACTTCACCGACTTTGATATCCGGAATGATCCCGGCGGGTGAAATAGAGATAATTTTGTTATCGCCGGCGATCGTCTGGGTGGTCAAGGTAAGCATCTCGCCGGTTTGCAGGTCGACTGTTTTATTCCTCAACGCACCGGTCCGGATCCGCGGCCCCTGAAGGTCGACCATAACCGCGACATTGGGAGCGATCTTGCGGAGAAGCTGGAGACGTTTTTCATGCTCTTCATATGTGCCGTGGGAAAGATTGAGCCGGGCAACGTTCATCCCGGCATGGATCATTCGCTTAAGGACTTCAGGATTATCTGTGGCGGGCCCAAGGGTGCAAACAATTTTCGTTCTGCGCATGGGAAAATTGTAGCACACTCCCTCTCAAATAAAAGAGCAATTTACAATCCAGCCGCTCTTAGCTATAATGTACTTTATTCTTTTAAAGGAGCAGTAACAATGCGCAAACCACTTTTGGCAGGGAACTGGAAAATGAACACTAACGCCGCGGAATCGGTCAAACTGGCGACCGAACTGAAAAACCTGGTCGCCGAGGTCAATGACCGCGACATCCTGGTCTGTCCGCCATTTACCGCGATCAGCCAGGTCTCGGACACTCTCCGCGACTCGGTCGTTATGGTCGGGGGACAAAACCTGCATTGGGAAGAAAAAGGGGCTTTTACCGGTGAAATTTCCGCGACAATGCTGAAGTCAGTCGGCGCGACTTATGTGATCATTGGCCATTCGGAACGCCGACAATATTTTGGAGAAACCGATGAAACGGTCAACAAAAAGGTCAAATCCGCTATTAAACATAATTTAAAAGCGATCGTTTGTGTTGGAGAAACGTTGGAGCAACGGGAAAAAGGAGAGGCACTAAAAGTTATTGAGAAACAAACCCGCGAAGGGCTGGCCGGGTTGGAGGTTGAGAGTTGTCAGTCGTTGGTTATCGCCTACGAACCAGTCTGGGCGATCGGGACCGGCAAAACCGCCACGCCTGAACAAGCCCAGGAGGTCCACGCCTTTATCCGCGGACTGCTAGCCAAGTTGTTTGACCGAAAAACCGCTGACGAGATCAGAATATTATACGGCGGCTCCGTTACTCCGGATAATATTAAAATCCTGATGTCGCAAGCCGACATTGACGGCGGGCTAGTGGGAGGAGCAAGCCTGAAGGCGGATAGTTTTGCTAAGCTGGTAAAGTTTTAAATAAAAAAGGAAGGGGTAATTAACATGGCAAAGCGTTTATATGAAGAGTTAGGGTTGGTCAATAGCAAAGAGATGTTCAAAAAAGCGATGGAGGGAAAGTACGCGATCCCGGCTTACAATTTTAATAATATGGAGCAGCTGCAGGCGATCATCGGCGGCTGCGCGGAAAGCAATTCCCCGGTTATTATCCAGGTCAGCAGCGGCGCCCGGAAATACGCCAACCAGACCCTTCTCCGCTACATGGCCCAGGGAGCGGTCGAGATGTGCCGCAAGGACTTGAAGAGCAACATACCGATCTGTCTTCACCTTGACCACGGGGACACTTTTGAACTCTGCAAATCTTGCATCGACTACGGGTTTTCTTCGGTCATGATCGACGGTTCCAGCCACCCCTATGAAAAGAACGCCGAACTGACCCGCCAGGTGGTGGATTACGCCCATAAATACGATGTTACCGTAGAAGGAGAGCTTGGTGTCCTGGCCGGGATCGAAGACGAGGTTTCAGCAGAACACCATACTTACACGGACCCCAACCAGGTCGAAGATTTCGTGAAAAAGACCGGGGTCGATTCTCTGGCGATCTCGATCGGCACCTCTCACGGTGCTTACAAATTCAAACTTAAACCGGGAGAATCAGTCCCCCCTCTCCGCTTTGATATTTTAGCGGAAGTTGAAAAGCGGCTCCCCGGTTTTCCGATCGTTCTACATGGCGCTTCTTCGGTCGTTCAGGAATATGTCGCCATGATCAACAAATTTGGCGGCAAGATGGACAACGCGGTCGGCGTTCCTGAAGAACAGCTGCGCAAAGCGGCCAAGTCAGCGGTCTGCAAGATCAATATTGACAGCGACGGCCGGCTGGTCATGACCGCCATTATCCGGAAGGTTTTCTCGGAAAAGCCGGGCGAGTTCGATCCGAGAAAATATCTTGGACCGGCCAGAGAAGAACTGAAGAAGCTTATTGTAGCCAAAAACACCAATGTGTTAGGCTCGGCGGGGAAGGCTTAAGAAAGGAAGAATAGGATATGAAAGTCAATTTCCAGGGTAAAGAGATTAACATTCGAAAAATCGGCATCTTAACCGGCGGCGGCGATTGCGCCGGGCATAACGCGGTGATCGTCGGGCTACTGCGGCGGATCAACCAGGCCAACCTTTCCCTTCCCAAAGCGGAACAGATGGAACTGGTCGGCCTGCTGGAAGGGTGGAAGTCGCTGACCAGGGACCCCGAAACAGAAATTGACAAGATCGTCCAGCAGCTGGACCTGCAAGACATCGAGGTCTCTTTCACCGTAGCCGGGACAATCCTAAAATCTTCCAGAACCAACCTCTTCTCCAAAGCCAACCTTGAGGCGAAAGCTCCGGAAAAAGCCATGGAAAACCTGAAAAAATTAAAGATCGACTGCCTTTGCGTGCTGGGGGGGGACGATACCCTGGGAGCGGCCGGCAAACTAGGCCAGCAGTACGCATTTCCGATGTTTGGCGCCCCCAAAACGATGGACAACGATGTCTATGGGACTGAAATGACTTACGGCTTTGAGTCGGCTGTGGAGGAATCGGTCCATTTTATCGAGAACATCCGGACCACCGCCGAATCCCACAACCGTTGTTTTATCGTGGAACTATTGGGCCGCCATGCTGGCTGGGTCGCCCTCTGGGCCGGAATCGCCGGCGGCGCCGAGATCACCCTTCTCCCTGAAGAGGTCCTGGACATGGAGAAGGTGATCAAGCAAGTGGAGAAGTCAATCGCCATGAAACAGCATTGCGTGGTGGTCGTTTCTGAAGGGGTCCGCCTCTTTGATAACCGTTACCCGGAAGAGATCAATAAAAAGCATCAAAAAATGCTTGATACTGTCATCGCCGACCCGAAATATAGCCTCGTCAAGGCGCGCCACGAGATGCCAAAAAAGAAGGATTCATTCGGCAACGAACAGCTAGGCGGGATCGGCGAATATATCTTCGCCATCCTGGAGAAGCATACCAAGGGGTTTGAATACCGCTACCAAAATTGCGGCCACGCTATTCGCGGCGGGGTTGCCCACGTTATGGACAGGATCCTGGGTCTCCGTTATGGCGACGCTATTTTCCAATTCATGAAAAATGGGGATTTCGGGGTTTATCCCGGGCTTGAGGGAGATAATATCGTAACGCGCAATCTTTTAGAAGTTAAGGGGGGGCGTTTTGTCCCTCAGTCCCACCAGCTCTTTAAAATGCGCAACGCGGTTGATTATTGCTGATCTTGCCTATAATAATCCAACTAAATCTTCAATCGAAATATCCGCGTCGCGAACTAATTTACGAAGCAGTCCCTTCCCCAATTCCTTATGTCTTGGGATGGTTAACGGCTTTTTATCCTTGTCAACCCTGTGATGAAGCCGGATGTGGCTTCCTTTTTGCCTGGTTATTTCATAACCCAACTTTTCAAAGCATTTAACCGCCTTCTCACCGGAGATAACAGGTGTTCTATGCATATGACAGAGTTAAGAAACTGATTTCCTTTGGGTTATAGTCTTTTAGAACAGCCTTATTCTCCTTTTCCTCCAGACAGATATCAACAACCTCTTTTATGTTTTTAATGGCCTCATCAAGTGTTTTCCCTTGTGTGTAGCAACCCCTAAAGAGAGGACATTCCACAACATAAAAACCATCCTCATCTCTCTCGATTACAATAGGAATAAAATGCTTCATAAATACTTTCCCTCCTCGGATTATTATAACATAGCTGAACTTATCCGAACAGCACGCGGAACGCGGTCGATTATTGCTGATCCCTGCAAACACCGTAAGGGTTTTGGGCGGTCTCTAATAACTCGCCAATCTGTTCCTGGCAAGAAGTGTCATCGGGGAAACGAGCTCTGGCTTCTTTAAAAGTTGCGATTGCTCGCGGACAATCTAATTGAGCAAATAAGTAATGCTGCCCCAATTGCAGATGATAATAACATATCATGTCTTCAGGAACAACACCGCAATTTAAAATGTTTCTTATCCAATAAAATGCCTGAAGACTTATAGGATCGGTGGTCACCGTCAGATAATACTCCCCTCCTAACATAAACATTCTAAAATGTTCAGCGAAAGATTCTTGTGGGAAGGGTGAACCAAAAATCTCGTATATTTCTTGTCTTCTTTTTCCCTGGCCAAGTAAATAATCAACATTATGGCCAAGTTCGTGGGCTAAAACATCTGCTAATCCCGGAGCTAAATGCTCAAAAGTACTCTGGCCATCCGGGCCTATTTCCCTGCACAAAGCGATCGCTTCTGTCGTATAATAAGCGCCAGAGCCGCAAATTCCCGACTCGGCAACCCTTACTAATTTTACTCCTTGTTTATACCTGGGATCAATTAATGACAAAGCACGCTCGATTTCCTCCCGCTCGCCTGGCTGTTCGTTAACCCCAAGCTCGTAAAGCACCTTGGTTCCCTGATCGCCGAGCGGCTCGCAGCTTGTCGTCGGATCTATTAACTTTTCCGCTTCTCCGCCGCAAAAGAGGTTGTCCCGGTACCATTCATAATTGAAAAAACCATAATCGTCCTCTCTTTCATTATCAAGCCGTAAATAAGGCCTAGCCAAAAGATTATTAAGAAAACCGCGGGCAAAAAGGTAAACAACCGCGCGTTCTCTATCTGCCTCGGAGTAAAGATCAATATTTGCTCGATTGACCCTTTGATAATCAGCTCTGGTCGGCTCATCTAGTTTACTCCAGACATGATAGCCAACTGCCCTGTTAATATTCATTAATATTTCATTGTCGCCAAAGTCATTATTGCCTAAAAAACCATTTGCAGGATCACGGCATAAAGATATTATGCCGCTTGAATATGGCTGATATGAAGAACCAATAAGAGATGTTCCGGTTGGACAATCTGCTTGCTCAACAATTACAACTTGTTTTATGCCCTGGGTAAAGCGATAATCAATTTGAGAAAGATAGCCTAGAACCTTTTCTCTTTCATAAGACAGCTCTCCCGTCCCGTCGGCATAGCTAACGATCACCTCATCTTTTATTTTATCTGCCGGATATACTCCGCAATCCCTAGACGGGTCAATCATTGGGTCGTGTCTGGGGGGGTGCCTAATTCAAATGGTCCGCCGACGCATCTGGTCAAGGCCAAAGGCACAAATAACAGGGGAGCTTTTCTTATTAACCTGGTAATAGCTTGAATTCCCATGCAATTGCTTCGGCTTTTCTGAAAATTAATTTCACTTATTTTACAGAAGCTGTAGAAAGTTCTATGGACATGGTGACCCCCCTCAGTTAATTAAGATCGGATATATCAGCGAGATATACTATAGAAAGCTCAAGCAGATCTTAAGAAGCCGTGTCATCACACACGGGAAAGGAGTCACCAGTGGCAAGTGTAT
>JAHJKL010000002.1 GCA_018822365.1 Candidatus Margulisiibacteriota bacterium | reverse complement strand
CTCTCTGGTCAGATCACAGCATGCTTTCATCATCGGGACCGGACCGACCGCGATCACCCGCTGGACCGGCCTCTCTTTGATCGCTTCGGCCAGCAACTCCGTCACAAATCCTTTGCGGCCGCTTGAGCCGTCGTCGGTAGCCACTAATAACTGACGACTAACAACTGACAACTCTGATTGAAAGATCAATAATTCTTTATTGCGCGCCCCGACAATTGTAACCACTTCATTTCCGTCGGCGGTCAAAGCTTTAACTACCGGGTAGATCTCGGCGATCCCTACTCCCCCGCCAACAACGATCACCCGACCAAATTTTTTGATCTCGGAGGGGATCCCAAGCGGACCCAGCACGTGGGGGATCTGGTCGCCAACCTGAAGCGAAGCTAACAAGCGGGTTGTAGCGCCGGCCAATTGAAAAATAATGGTGATCGTTCCTTTTTCCCGGTCACTGTCGGCAATGGTCAAAGGGATCCTCTCTGCTTTGGCCGCGGGAATAACAACAACAAATTGCCCGGCCCGCGCCTTGGCGGCGATCTCCGAAGCGGCAACGGTTATCTTAATAACATTAGGGGTAAGCTCTGCGCGAGACAAGATCTCGTTCATGGCTAAGTCAAAGTTGTGATAGACTTCCCCGACTCTTTCTTGATCGGAACAACCCCGGCCATTTCACCGATCACATTGACCAGCTCAGTATTGGCCGGAACAATGATCTTAGCGTTATTGACCAACGCGTTCTCGACCGCCTCCAGTTTTCTCAAAATCTGAGCGTTCCCAATAAAATACAAGTTAGCCGCTTCATTGACTAATTTTATCGCTTGCGCTTCCCCTTCTGCCGCCAATATTTTAGCCTGGCGGACCCCTTCGGCTTTTTTTATCTCCGCCCGGCGCTGGCCGTCGGCCATGGTCTCGGTAGCAGTGGCGAAATCGATCGCCGCGATCTTTTCGTTCTCTGCCTTGACGACTTTGTTCATCGTCTCCTGCACGTCTTTTGGCGGATCGATCTCCTTAAGTTCCGTCCTAACGATCTCGATCCCCCAGGTCTGGGTCTCTTTTCTTAAGGTCTTCTGCAGTTCCTCGTTGATCCTGCCCCGCTCACTGTTGGCCGCTTTCAAGGTTAATGTCCCGATGATATTCCTTAGGGTCGTCCGCGCCAGATTGACAATCTGGTAATCGCAATTATTAACATTATACTGCGAGTTTTTAACGCTCTCTTCATCTTCTTTAACCTTAAAATAAACCTGGGCATCGACCCGGGCATTAAGATTGTCGTTGGTAATGATCTCCTGCGGTTCGGCATTGACCATAACCTCGGTAATGTTGATCTGGTACATCTGGTCGACCAGCGGAATAACCCATTGGAACCCCGGCTCCGCGAACTTCCTGTACTTTCCCAGCCTTTCGATCAACCCGCGATGAGTCGGGCGAACGATACGGACCCCGGAAATAAAGAAAAAGAATAAAAAGAACAAAATTACCATTAACGACATAGTGAAAAACTCCTTTAATTATGTGGCTTTGGCTAATAATAGCCTATTTAAGTCGTTTTGGTCAATCACGACAAAAAAGCTATTTATTTGATTCAATTAAAACGATCAACCGCTCTGCCTGCCGCAAAAGCTTGTCGATCATACCGGTATCAAGAGTCGAAGGGGTAAATCTGGCCAAATCACATTCATTGAAAAACGCCTCGATCTCCGTTTGTTCCTCTGAAGAGATCCCTTTATCGGAAAGCAGTTCTTTGACCTCATCAGTCGTCGCCCCGGTCGCGGAAAAATTATATTTATCTCCCAGGTAATGGCTGACCGATTCGTGAAGCTCGCCAACACACTCTTTTAATTTCTGCTCTTTAAGCAATTGTTGTGCCCGCTTAAGGCGGCCGCGGGCAACCCGAAGCGCCCGGGAGCGGCGCAATCTGATCGGGTCGGCCCCCTGGAGTTTTTTAAACCTCTGCCAAACGACAAAGATAAGGAATAACCCAACGGTCAGGCCAAACCCAACTATAAAAATCGGGCTAACGACAAGACCAAACAGCCAGCGGAGAGGCTTCCGCCAATTGAAACTGATCTTGACCGACCCTTCCGGCCCATTCTGGCTCCCCGCATTAAGCTCTTTGGGAAGCGGCGAGCTTGAGTGAAGAACCTTGATCGCTAGCGGCTGCGAGTTTAATTGAACGTACTTCTCCGCTCCAGGATCAAAATAACTAAAAGACAAGGGAGGAAGGGCCAGCGTCCCCTCTTTGAGCGGCAAAACGGCGATCTCAAAAGTTTTAGAACCGGAAACCGACAAGTTCCCCGGAACCACCTTTTCATTTGAAGAGCTGGAAAGTTTTTTATACCCTTCCCCGTCGGCCAGGACCGGTTCGGAAACCGACTGGATATTCCCCTCGCCAAAAACCTTGGCAACGATCGTGAACGGCTTACCCCGTTCGACCTCTTTCACGCTTGGAGCGACCGATAACTTGTAGCGGCCAACCGAGCCGCCAAAATCAGCCGGTTTTCCCGCTTCCGGCAAAGGCCTGACCTGCAGGGTGACCGGATCGGTTTTAAAGAGTGAGGGAGCCCCGGCGTTGATCCGCGCCCGGAGCGACCCTTCTTTTATGACCTGCCGGCCATCAGCAATTGGAAAGATCGCGGTCCTAAAGTCCTGGGCCAAATAATTTACTCCATCGATCGTCTCCTGCCGCTGCTGGCTGCTGACCGGCAAATTGACCGACCAGAAACCGGTCGTTGACGGCGGCATATAGATCGGCGCTTCCAACAGATTGATCCGTCGGTAAAAAGTAAAGGTCAGCAAGACCAGCTGGTTGACGTACGGGTTGGTTCGCGAAACGGTCATTTTCACCTTGATCGGGTCTTTGACCGGTTCCGGGCGGACAAATATCGGCTCTTTAAAGAATTTATCGAACACATCTTCCCACGGATCGGCCCCCATCGCCGAGGGGGAGAGGCTCCGGCGCGAACGGCTGGCCCCGGTTGCCGGAGTTACCTTGACCTCGATCGGATCGGACCAATAGGTTCTGCCATTGTACGAAAGCTGGGCAGAGCCAATGGAAGCGGCTCCAACCGCTTGCGGTTTCAACGCGTAGGTCATGGAGGAAGAGACGTTCGCCTGTCCGTTAATGATCGAAATATTTGAAGTGCGATAATTTGATACCGGAGCTAAATTAACGAATTTCGGCTGAGACGGCGGAGGGACATCCTCTCCTCCTCCGGAAATCGTGACGGTATAGCTGACCGTATCGTCCAGAGCGACCGTAGTTTTATCAACTGTTCCTTTAATTGATACCTCTTCCGCAAATAGCGGCAAAGCCAACAAAACTAAAGCTAATAATGCTATTTTCACTTTCATTTCTCTAATCCCCCTCACCAATCCTCCCCATTCCCAGCCCCTTTCCCTTTAACCTTTTTCCCCTGATGTTTCTCATTATTTCCTAAACCCTGCAGGATCCGCTCAGCGTCCTGCTTGCTTAGCCCCTGTTTATTCTGTTGGTTACCTGATTGCGGTTTATTTTCTTTCTTGTCGCTTTTGTCCTTTTCATTGTTTTTCCCCTGTTTTCCTTGTTTGTCTTTTTTATTTTTATTCTGCCTGGGCCTCTGGTTTTTCGGCATCTTCAAAAGTTTTTTCGCTAAAGCCAAATTATAGAGCGTATCCCGGTCTTTGGGCTTAACCCGAAGCGCTTGTTCGTATGAATTTACCGCTCCTTCGTAATTTTCCTGGCGAAACCGGGCATTCCCCTGATTATATAACGCCTTTTGGGCCAGATCCCGGCCAGACGCCTCCCTGGTGACCGCAGCGAATACTTTTTCGCTCTCGGCAAATTTCCCCTGACGATAGAGTGAGTTTCCCAGATTGTATTTTGCCAGCGGGTCTTTGGGGAGTCCTTCGTAAACTTTTTGCGCCCGATCAAACAGCCCGCGATTGTATAAACCATTCCCTTTATTAAGCCGGCTTTCGAAAGGGATAGCGTAAGCAGGTCTAAGGGATAATGGATAAGCGATAAGCAGAAAAAGAATAATTAACTTTTTCATTTCTTCCTCTCACTCAAGATAAATTCTACCGCCAGGCAAACAAAGGCAAGAAAGAGAAAGATCTGGAAGCGGTCGTAATATTGGTAGCCAAGCTTTTGGGTGATCTTGTTCTTGGGGAGAGTAGCGATCGCCGCCATCAGCTCCGGCAAGGTCGATCCTCCGCTGGAAACAAAAAACGCTTTTCCGCCGGTCTTGCCAGCTATTTCATTCAACAGGTCAAGATCGAGCCTGGAAACAACCAGTTCCCCTTTTTTATCCCGCTTCAATCCAATAACCCGGCCATTTTCGTCCACTTCAGGAACGGTCTCGCCCACCGCGGTCCCGATCCCGATCGGGAATATTTTAATGCCGGCCCCGGCCGCTTCGCCAGCTGCGCCGCGCGCACCGCCAGCCAGATCCTCTCCGTCGGTAATTAATATTATCGCCTTGCTGGTCGGAGAGTTGTCAAACGCCTGAACGGCGGTATGGATCGCCCCCCCAAGGTCGGTCCCCGGGACCGGGATCAAACCAGGGGCAAGCGAATCAAGAAAGAGCTGGACCGCCCCAACATCTCCGGTCAGCGGACACTCCACAAAACTGCTCCCCGCAAAAGCGACCAGCCCCAAACGGTTCCCGGCGAGCTGCATGGTCAATAGACGGAGGGCTTGCCTGGCATTTTCCAGGCGGCTCGGTTTCAAATCGGTCGCCAGCATGCTTTTGCTGACATCAACCGCAAAGACCATGTCGATCCCAGGGGTGGTCAAGACTTGCTCCCTTTCCCCCCACTGCGGCTTGGCCAGAGCAATGATCAGGAAAAACAACCCGGCGTAAAAAAGAACTTTTCTCAGGTAACGCTTCTGCCGGTCAAAATTCCGCAGCATTAACGGACCCAATTCTCGGTCAAACAAAGGATTGGCACGGCCTCTCTTTCTCCATTCATATCCGGCAAGGGCCAGCAGGATCGGCAATAGCCATAAATACAAAGCTTTAGCAAAGATCATGGGAGCGGCCTCACCCAAAATCTAACCAACAACATTTCAGCTAACAATAAAAACAAGCCGGGAAAAGCGAAAAAGGCGAATTGCTCGTCAAAAACGTATTGGGTTTTGCCCTCAAATTTTACTTTTTCCATTTTATCGATCTGCTGAAAGATCGCCCGAAGCTTCCCCCCATCCGAAGCAAGGAAATACCCCCCTTCGGTCAATGAGGCGATCTTTTTCAAGCCTTCCACGTTCATTTTGGTCAGGAAAGGTGTCCCGTCCGGGTTATAAGCGTAGGTTTTATTGCCAAATTGGTCGGTTATCGGGATCGGCGCTCCTCTGGGGTCCCCGATCCCGATCGCGTAAACCTTGATATTATAAGTCGCCGCCAGTTTGGCGGCGGTCTCCGGATCGATCGCTCCGGCATTATTATCCCCATCGGTCAAAAGGAGGACCACTTTGCTTCTCGCCTTCGAATCTTTCAGCCGCTTGACCGCGTTCCCCAGCGCCATCCCGATCGCGGTCCCATCTTCCGCCATCCCCACTTTTACATCATCTAAGAACGAGAGCAGGGTTTTATGGTCGGTTGTTAGCGGCGATTGCAGGTAGCTTTGCGCCCCGAAAACGATCAGGCCGATCCGGTCATCTCGGCGGGAGCGGATGAAATCGGCCAGGACCTTTTTCGCTACCATGATCCGGTTGGGGACAAAATCTTCGGCTGTCATCGAACTGCTTACATCAAGAGCGACCATGATGTCGACCCCAAAACGATTGGCATTATCGGGCCTGAATCCGGTTTGCGGGCGGGCCAAAGCAACGACCAGCAGGATCAACGCCGCCAGTCTAAATACCAGGGGAATGAGTTCCTTTAACCTGGCCTTCCCCTCCTGCCTGGTCAAACGCCAGGCCAGATCCGGGTGAGGGAGCGCGGCCGGCTTGGCGTTTTTTCTTAAACGGTAAAGATACGGCAGCAGCAAAATTAATAATAACCAATATATATTAGCCAGCCGCATTTCGGTAAAACTCCTTGATAAAAGTGAGAGCTTTTTCTTTTGACTCTCTCATCGCCGCCAGGCTTGTTTTTTCTCTGGCAAACTTTACCAGATCGGCATCCTGAAAAAAGCGGTCGAGCAATTTGATCTTGTCATAATCGCGCTCAACCCTTTCCATTTCGGTGACCAATTCAAAAGAAGTTTTCTCCAAAGCGTCAATTTTGTAATTATCGGACAGAAAATGGCGAACGATCCCGGTCAGCTCGAAATAATAATCGCGAAATAATGCTTTTTGGAAATAAGCGACCGGGTCCAGGGCAAGGATCGCCTCTTCGGCGATAACATTAAATGGCTTAACCGGTTCTCTAACCTCCGCCTTTGCCTTAGCCTTGGTATTAAGATAGTAACGATAAGCTAAATAGAAGAGGCCAAGGCAAAGGATCAAGCAAAGGCCAAGGAAAAAGATCGTCCCCCAGTCGATCACCCCAACGATCCCCTTGATATCGCGAATATCTTCGGTCATCATCAGTGGCGGACCTTCCTTTGCTGGCGCTTGAAGAAGAGGTTCAAAGGCTTAATATAGTCACCATTGGTCGAAAGTTCCAGACAATCTACCTTGAGCGAACGGAAGAATTTTAGCTTTTGCTGATATTCCGCCTCGACTAATTGATCATAAGCCGCGCGGACCTCCGGGTTCCCTCCATCGATCGCCCTCAGCTCGCCGCTTTCTGGATCCTCGACCTGCAACAGCCCGTGATGAGAAGGGAACTGCCGCTCAAAACGGTCTTTGAGCAGTACCGGGATCAGATCG
Source organism: Candidatus Margulisiibacteriota bacterium (assembly GCA_018822365.1). Classification (NCBI taxonomy): domain Bacteria; kingdom Bacillati; phylum Candidatus Margulisiibacteriota; species Candidatus Margulisiibacteriota bacterium. The sequence goes on along the minus strand of JAHJKL010000002.1, from coordinate 7,139 downwards.
TGCCGGCGGCCAAGAACCGCCAGCGGCCGCTCATAATCATCTCCCAGAAAATCCGAGATTACAAAGACGATCGCGCTCTTTCTCTGGACCCGGCTAAAGTACCTCAGCGCCTGGGTCAGGTCGGTCCCGGTGTTCTCCCTCTTAAAATAAAGGATATCACGAATGATCCTCATCACATGTTTTTTCCCTTTTTTGGGAGGGATATATTTTTCAACCCGGTCGCTAAAAAGTAAAACCCCGACCAGATCGTTGTTCTTGATCGCCGAAAAAGCGAGGATCGCCGCCAGCTCGGCCGCGATCTCGTTCTTGCTTTTCTTTAAGGAACCATAATCCTGTGAGGCTGAAATATCGATCATCAGGATGATCGTCCGCTGCCGTTCTTCAATGAATTTTTTAACAAAAGGATGGCCAAGCCGGGCGGTCACGTTCCAATCGATCGAGCGGATATCGTCGCCCGGCTGGTATTCGCGGACCTCGTGGAACTCCAACCCCTCTCCTTTAAATACGCTCCGGTACTCGCCGGCAAATAGCTGGTTGACCGGTTTGCGGGATTGGATCTCGATCCGACGTATCTTCTTGAAGATATCCGCGGTGGTCATAATTATCCTTAAGGAACGTCTACCGCATCCAATACTTTTTGAATGATCGTCTCGGTAGTCTGCTCTTCGGCTTCCGCTTCGTAGGTCAGGATCAGGCGGTGGCGCATCACGTCGAGCGCTACACTTTTAATGTCGTCAGGGGTAACATAACCGCGCCGGCGGACAAACGCGTTCCCCTTGGCGGCGTGTGCCAGATTGATCGAAGCTCTGGGCGAGGCGCCAAACTGGATCAGGCCGGCAAGCTCGCTAAGATCAAACTCCTGCGGCGTCCTGGTCGCGTTGACCAAATTGACAATATATTGCTTAAGCTTGTCGTCAATATATATTTCGTTGATCACCTTCCTGGTTTCCATAATTTCTTCTATGCCGACAACCTTGGCGATCTTCGGCTCCTGGCCGATCAGCGCGGAATCAATGATCCTGAGCTCCTCTTCTTTGCGCGGATAAGTGATCTTCAACTTGAACATAAAACGATCGATCGCCGCCTCAGGAAGCGGATAGGTCCCCTCCTGCTCGATTGGATTTTGCGTCGCCATAACCAGGAACGGTTCCGGCAATTGATGAGTGGTATCGGAGATCGTGACCCGGTGCTCCTGCATCGCTTCGAGCAGGGCGCTCTGGACTTTTGAGGGGGCCCGGTTGATCTCATCGGCCAGAATGATATTGGCAAAGATCGGCCCTTTGCGCGAGGTAAATTCGCCGCTCTTGGGATTAAGTATCATCGTCCCGATCAGGTCGGAAGGGAGCAGGTCGGGGGTAAATTGGATCCTGGCGAACTTGGCGTCAACCGCCGCCGCCAGCGCTTTGACGATCAGGGTTTTTGCCAACCCCGGAACCCCTTCGACCATGACATGACCGTTGCAAAGCATGGCAACTATCATCCGGTCGATGATCGCCTTTTGGCCGATCACCGTCCCGGCCAGCGCCCGGCCGATCTTTTCCACAAATTCGCTCTTCGCCTTAACTTTTTCGTCAATGATCCTAATTTCCTCGTTCATAACAATCCACTCCTTTCCAAATTAACTGCAGTAAGATGAAGTCCTTCCGCGGCAGCGTTTTTATATTACACAAAACCGGATTAAAAATCAATTAGGAGGAGATTAAAAACCAATTAAAATTTTATCCCTTTATTGATCAGGTAAAGCCGATAACGTTCGCTGTTGTTGTAGGTGACCACCGGCGAGAGCATCCCCTGACCGGCTAATTTTAACCGCCAGCTGTTTTCCCTTAAATTGTATTTTACGTTGTAATCGATCAGGCGGTTACTCGGCAATTTGATGTTCAAGATCGGCTGATTCAGGTCAACGCCAAAATGGTCAGACGCAAACCGTTCAACTTTTTCAACCGCCTGATCAGAACGGGCCTCTGTTTCACTGGTAATTTTCAAGCAAGCTGGGTCATATGCTTGCGCCGGTGGGACCAAATCCAGGCCAAAAACCAGATTATTAGCAAAAACAGAGATAATTAAAGCTAAAAGTTCCTTTTTCATATAAAGCCTTTAGTGTCAGAAACCTGTCCGCCTAGGCGGACGGTTTCCTCCAAACCATCGTATTTCAAGGAACCGCGAAGTTTATTCGCAGGTTCCTTGAAACCGTAACCGGGCACTATTGAACGTGTTATAATTGATGGATGATACTGACTATTGACGTCGGCAATACTAACATTGTCTATGGCCTTTTTAAAGGAACTCATTTGGCCGCTGCCTGGCGGACCCCTACCTCCCCCTATATATTTAGTAAAATTAAAGGAAATATTTCAAACGTGATCATTGCCAGCGTCGTCCCGGCCATTGATCGTAAATTAGCCAAAGACATAAAAAACCATTATGGCTTCCCTCCTCGCTTTGTTTCAGCCGCTGATATCCCCTTGATCAAAGTTAAACTAAAAGATAAAAAAGCAATTGGCGCCGACCGGGTCGTCAACGCCCTGGCCGCCTACACTTTTTATAAGCGGCCAGCTTTGATCATCGACTTTGGGACCGCGACCACTTTTGACTATATTTCGGCTAAAGGGGAATACCTGGGCGGGGCGATCGCCCCGGGGATCACCCTGGCCCGCGACACCCTTCACCAGCGGACCGCCAAACTTCCCTCGGTCAGGATTGCTCCCCCAAAGCGGGTCGTCGGCCGGAGTACGGTCGAGGCGCTGCAAAGCGGGCTGGTCTTTGGCTACGTCGCCATGGTTGAAGGGATGGTCTGGCGGATAAAAAAGGAAATGAAAGCCGCCAAAGCGACCGTCATCGCGACTGGGGGATTGGCCAAGCTTATTTGTAAGTACACCACGGTTGTTGATATAATAGATCCGGAGCTGACGTTGAAAGGTTTAAAAATCTTTTCCGATTTAAAATAATCAGTTGTTAGTTGTAGTCCCGACGTACGTCGGGGCGTGTTGTTAGTTGGGGGTTAAAAATGTCAGAAGAATTAAGCGATCTGTTAAAAGTCAGACGAGAAAAATTGCAAAACATCAGGGATCTGGGGATCAACCCTTATCCCTACAAATTCACTCCAACCGAGCATTCCGCTAAAGTGCTGGAAAAATTCGCCTCGCTCGCGGAAGGGAGCGACAGCAGCGACACTGTTGTGGTCGCCGGCCGGATCATGACCAAGAGAGGTCATGGGAAAGCTTCTTTCGCGACCATCCAGGACGAATGCGGACGGCTCCAGGTCTACGCCAAACTCGACGTCATGGGGGAAGAGCAGTACAAGATCTGGCAAAACCTCGATATGGGGGATTATATTGGCGTGACCGGCCACGTTTTCCGGACAAAGACCAACGAAATTACCGTCAGGGTCGAAAAACTGGAAGTTTTGAGCAAATCACTTCTCCCCCTGCCGGAAAAATGGCACGGCTTGCAGGATAAAGAGATCCGCTACCGGGAACGATACCTCGATCTGATGGTCAATCCTGAAGTTAAAGAGGTCTTTGTCAAGCGGAGCAGGGTCGTTTCTTTTATTCGTCACTTTTTAGAGCAAAAGGGGTTCCTGGAAGTAGAGACCCCGGTCCTGCACGTTTTGCAAGGCGGCGCGGCCGCCCGGCCGTTCGAGACTTTTCACGACGCTTTGAGCATGTCCCTCTTTATGCGGATCGCTCCCGAACTGTATTTGAAAAGGCTCCTGGTCGGTGGTTTTGAGAAGGTCTTTGAAATGGGACGGGTCTTCCGGAACGAAGGGATGTCGTTCAAGCATAACCCGGAATACACGATGATCGAGATCTACCAGGCTTATGCCGATTATCACGACATCATGCAGTTAACCGAGAATTTAGTGGTCAGCGCCGCCAAAGAGGTCCTGGGAACACTGGAGATCGAATTCCGCGGAGAAAAGATCGATCTCACCCCTCCCTGGAAAAAGATCACCCTGGAAGACGCGCTAAAAGAGAACGGGATCGATATCATTGGTAAAACCGACGACCAGATCCGGGCCTTAGGCAAAGAAAAAGGGATCGAAGGGGCAATGGAGCTCGGGATCGGCAAGATCATTAACGAGCTTTACGACAAGTTCGTTGAGCCTAATTTACGCCAGCCCACGTTTATCATCGACCACCCGCTCGAAACCTCCCCTCTGGCCAAGAAACACCGTTCTAAAGAAGGAAAAGTTGAACGTTTTGAGCTGATCATTGCCGGTATGGAGCTGGCCAACGCCTTCTCCGAGCTCAACGACCCGATCGATCAGATGGAGCGCTTCAATAAACAGGCGGAACTTAAAGCGGCCGGGGACGAAGAAGCCGAATCGATGGACGAAGATTTCCTAAGAGCACTGGAATACGGGATGCCTCCGGCCGGCGGGCTCGGTATCGGGATCGACCGCCTGGTCATGATCCTGACCAACTCCCCTTCAATCCGTGACGTGATCTTTTTCCCGCATATGCGGCCGCTAGCTAAAGCTCAACCCAAGAAAGAGGAAATGGAAACCCTCACCCCCAACCCCTCTCCCAGAGGGAGAGGGGCGAAAAATACTAATGAAGGCAAGTAAAGCGCTGAACCGGACCGACCGGCCGACCCTCTCTTTTGAGTTCTTCCCGCCAAAAACCCCGGAAGGGGAAGCCCATCTCCTGGCCGCGATCGGAAAACTTGGTCAATTTAACCCCGATTTTGTTTCGGTCACCTACGGGGCGATGGGAACAACCCGGGCCAAGACCTTTTACTGGGCGGAACAGATCAAAAAGAAGTTCAAGATCGAACCGGTAGCCCACCTGACCTGCGTCGGGGCCGAGCGCAATGACCTCTCCGCTCAACTCAAACAGCTGGCCAAGCTGGGTATTGAAAATATCCTCGCCCTGCGGGGTGATCCACCAACCGGCGAAACCAAGTTCACCCCTCCCAAGAACGGTTTCCGCTATGCATCCGAGCTGGTCGAGTTCATTAAATCGGAACAGCCGAAGTTTTGTATCGGGGTCGCCGGCTATCCGGAAAAGCACACCGAGGCGACCGCCATGAAAAATGATATCTCCAACTTAAAGAAAAAGATCGACGCCGGGGCCGAGTATATCATCACTCAATTATTCTTTAACAACCAGGCCTATTTTTATTTTGTCGATCAATGCCGCTCTGCCGGGATCAAGGTCCCGATCATCCCGGGGCAGATGATGATCACCTCGGCCAGGCAGATCAAGACCCTGACCGAAAAATGCGGCGCGACTATCCCGAAAGAATTGTTGGAGAAGATCGAAAAGAACGCGGAAAATCCCGACGCGATCAAGCGGATCAGCACCGAATGGACGCTGGAACAGACCAGGGAATTAATTATTGGCGGGGTCAACTACTTCCACTTCTTCGTCATGAACCAGGCCGAACCGATCTCGACCGTCCTTAGCGAACTGGGATTTTAACGACCACTACTTCCCGCTTGTTCAATTCACTTTGTTTAATTACCCGACCATAGGGATCAACTAACCCGGAAAATCCGGTGTTCCCCAGCTGGACAAAATAACGCCGGTTCTCGACCGCCCGGAAAACCCCGGTCTGCCAGTGCAGGTATGGAGCGGCGGAATCGCCAAACCAGGCATCGTTGGTCACCGTCAAAATAAAAGCAGTATTACGGTTGACCCGTTTTTTGATCAATGCCGGGGCTGTTGATTCAAAACAGACCGCTCCGGCCGCTTCAATACTCCCGATAACCAGCGGACTGATCCTTGTATCAGAGCTGAATTCAGAATTGAAATATCCGGTCGACTTTAGAAATGGATACAAGATCGGCCGTAGAGGAAGATATTCCCCAAATGGGACCAGTTCCTCTTTGCCGTAGAAAGATAAGATCTCGCCGCTTGGCGAGATCGTCACTATCGAATTATAGGCCCGGTTCCGCTCTCCATTGTAAGCGGTCCCGACCGCCAGATAGGCCCCGGTCTCTGCCGCTAATTTTTGCAGTCTGGGAAAATAAAGACTGTTTTGAGCAATATATGTAAAGACTGCAGTCTCCGGCCAGACTATCAGGTCTGCTTTTTCAGCCGCCTGCCGGCTCATGGCATCATGCAATTCGTAATTTATATCGATCAGTCGGGGGTTCATCCGGTCAAATTGGTCGACGTTCGATTGGACCAGCGCGACAGTCAAGGTCTTTGCCTTTTCGTTGGCTACCGGCTGCTGCAGTACCACCCCCCCCCAAGCCAGAGCCGCCACGATCACCAAGACCGCTAGTGTCGGCAAAGTGCGCCGCCGCGGTTCAAGGATCAATTGGGTCATAGCCGCGTTAGCCAGGACAACTAAAAAGCTGACCCCGTAAACCTGGGCAATGCTCGCTACCTGTAAAATCGGAAGGAACGGGCTCTGCGAGTAGCCAACCGCGCCGATCGATACGCCAAGCGGCCCCCAGGCTCTAAGCCACTCCACCCCGATCCATAAAAAAGGTACGGCTATAAAACGAAAACTTTTCCCTAATCTTATAAAGGCGCCGGCAAATATTAACAAGAACAAAGTCTGGAAAATAGCCAGAAGAAGCCATCCGGTAATGATCCAGTAGCCGCCGAAACGGAATAATGAAGTTACCGAAAGAAATATACCTAAAAAATAGATCAGCCCAAAGACCATGGTCTGGCGATAAGCGGTGCGGCTTTTCCTGGCACCAGCCAAAACAAGGAAAAATGGAATTAGCGCTCCCCAGGCCAACCACCAGTATCCGAGCTTTGGAAAAGCAAAGGCCAGCAAAAGGCCTGATATCGCTGCCAAAATATAGCTCATTGGATTCTAATCACGACCTTAGAAATATCAAGGGACGGCGCGGCAGATGAGTCGCTATCGTCAACGATCGTCAGTTCGGTCCCGGCGACTTTGGAGACGTAATTGCTCATCTGCAGGTGATCGGCCGGGATCTTTTCCGCTCCGTCCGGCCAGGGGACAGTGATCAGGTCAAAATAGACCGTATCCGGGATCGTCGCGCCAAAGATCTGGTCAAGGCGAAAGCTAAAAAGCAATTTATTGCCGCTCGCGGCGGTTGTGGAAAGTACCTCTCTGGTTGTTGACGCGCCAAAAATAAACGGCCCCTTCACTAAAAAGTAACCGGCTGGATCAGCGATAATATACCCGGACCAGGTCGAATAATAATT
>JAHJKL010000001.1 GCA_018822365.1 Candidatus Margulisiibacteriota bacterium | reverse complement strand
CCCCTCCTCGACCATCATCAGCAATCAAAGATGTATACGATTGTATACCGATACACAAAAAAGTCAATAATCAGTTTTTTTTCGCCAGGAAGGAGGCCATCAGCATGTAGTCAAAGACTTCAGGGGTCAGCTCGATCCCCAGCAAAGCCTGGGTAAAAGCCTGAGCGGCAACCTCGCTCAATCCCTTGATCATCTTGTAATTACTAAAAGGGCCAAGACTCCAGACCTTGAACCGGAACTTCTTGTATACTTCCCCGAACCGTTCCAGCTCAAAATAATGAAAAAGCTCGTGCGCCACTACGATCTTTAACAGCCTCTCGGAAAGTTCCGGAACATGTACCTGCCGCCGGAGCTTGTCATGAAAACGGCGTGAAATTACGATCTCCTGGGTCGTCCGCCGGTACTCGCTCCGGACCAACCCTTTTTTTTCTTCCCCAAAGATCCTGATCCCCAGGAGGGCGGCAATTTTACGCGGATCCTGGGAGCGGTATTCGGCGATCACCTTTCCGGCGATCTCGTCGCCGCTTTGCAGCGCTTCACGAATGGATTTAAGCTTATCGGCTTCGGGAAGACCGGAGAAAACGGCGTCATCCGCCAGCTCCAGATATGCCAGGGCCAGGCGGTTCCTTTGCACAACAGCAGTCGCTTGTTTTTTACTCATACGGCCTTATCACCTGATCGGCGATCGAGTCACCTTTCACGGTTATTTTAACATAATTGTAAAATCCGCCAAGCTCTCTTGGTAAATAAAGCGGGGCGCCGGCACCAGCGCTGACGACATAAACCACCCCTTTCCGCTCCGATCTGGCATAACCGTGAACATGACCGGCAAAGACATAGCGGACCCTGTACTTTTCAAAAAGCTTCATTAATTCTTCGGTCACCGCCCGACCGCTCATGACGTAATGCTGGTAGATCTCGGACGGATCAAAAAGAGGCTTGTGCATAAAAACAAAGATCTTTTTGTTTCGGGCAGCCGCGAGTTCTTTTTTCAGCCAGGCAAATTGAACGGCATCAAAGCTTTCTTTAAAGGCGTTATTCAAAATAATAAAACGGCAATCATCATGGTCAAACGCGTAATAAAGAGGGCCATAGGTCCGCTGAAAGATCCTCCAGCCGCCGTTGACCCCGTCATGGTTCCCCAGAACATTAAAAAGCGGTTTTTTCAATCGCTTGACCTTCTGATTGAAAGCAAGATATTCTTCTTTTTTGCCGTTCAGGACAAAGTCTCCCAGGTTGACCGTAAAAGCGATCTCAGGGTCTTTGTTAAGTCGGTCGATGATCAGATCGAGCAACTCGTCGTTCCGGTGATTATCGCCAAAAACAGCAAAAGAGAAGGCAAAGGCAGAAGAGGCAAGACATAGCAGGGTCAGGAAACCCGCGACCAAACGTCGCGGTTTCCTGATCGATCCACTAAACAAATTTTAAATCCTGCAAAACTTTTTTGATCCGCTCTTTTTCGCTTTCGTTCGCTTCGATCAGCGGTAGGCGCGGGATCCCAACCGGCAGGCCGATCATCGCCAGCGCCGCTTTGACCGGTGTGGGATTGGCGGTGATAAAGAGGACATTAAACAACGGCAGCAACCGTTCATGTATCGCTTCGGCTTTCTTGACCTCGCCCGCGTGAAACGCGGCTACCATCGCGGCAATCTCCTTTCCGGCTACATGAGAAGCGACTGAAATGACCCCAACCGCCCCTACCCGCATCATTGGCAGGGCCATAGAGTCATCGCCCGACCAGATCGTGAACCCGGACGGGACCAGCCCGGCGGTCATTTTCGTTTGTTCAATATTGGCCGCTGAGTCTTTCAGCCCGATCACGTTCGGGCACTCTTTGGCGACGCGAGCGATTGTTTCCGGCAGCATATTGACAACGCAGCGTCCGGGGATATTATAAATAATGATCGGCAGTTTGGTCTTTTGGGCGACGGCTTTGAAGTGCTGGTACATCCCCTCTTGCGACGGTTTGTTGTAATAAGGAACGACGACCAATAAGCCATCGACCCCGATCTTCTCCGCTTCCTGGGACGCACTGATGGTGGTCGAGGTTGAATTCGATCCGGTGCCGGCGACCACTTTAACCCTGCCACCGACCGCTTTTTTTACCACCCGGTAAAGCTCAAATTCCTCATCATGCGACAGGGTCGGCGATTCACCCGTCGTACCATGGACGACGATTGTGTCCGAACCGTTATCAGCCAGGTAATTGGCCAGGCGGGCGGCCATCTCATAATCAACAGACAGGTCATTTTTAAAAGGCGTGACCATCGCCGTCATAACATTGCCTAAATTAACCATTGGAGCACCTCCGGGAATATCTGATTTTAACATATTTATCGAGCGATATACATAAGCTCTATGTAACGCCAAAAACCTTTTTCAGCTCTTTGATCTTATCTCTCAACTTTGCCGCTTGTTCAAAGTTCAAGGCGGTCGCCGCCACTTGCATCTCAACTTCAAGCGAGCGGAGCAGTGCCGGTACTTCGTCCGGCGGCAGAAAATCTTTAAGTTTTTTGATCTCTTCCGCTTTGCTTTTTTTGATCCGGTCAGAAATATCAGAGATCTCTTTCACAATAGTCTGGGGAGTGATCCCGTTCTTTTTGTTGAACTCGACCTGAAGTTTACGCCGACGCCCGGTCTCACCGATCGCCTTACGCATTGAGTCGGTGACCTTATCGGCGTACATAATGACCATCCCCCCGGCGTTGCGCGACGCCCGCCCGATCGTCTGGATGAGCGAAGTTGCCGCCCGCAGAAACCCCTCTTTATCGGCGTCAAGGATCGCCACCAGCGAAACTTCCGGGAGATCAAGCCCTTCGCGCAATAGATTGATCCCGATCAAAACATCAAATTCCCCCAGCCGCAATCCTCGCAGGATCTCGATCCGGTCGAGCGTTTCGACATCGGAATGAAGATAGCGGACCCTGATCCCCGCCTCATTAAGGAACTCGGTCAAGTCTTCCGCCATCCGCTTGGTCAGGGTCGTGACCAGGACCCTCTCCTTTTTCTCCACCCTGGTCTTGATCTCACCGATCAGGTCGTCAACCTGCCCTTCGGACCTTCTGACCACGACCGCCGGATCGATCAGGCCGGTCGGCCTGATGATCTGTTCGACGATCCGTTTGGAATTTTTCAGCTCGTATTCGGCCGGGGTTGCCGAAACAAAGACCACCTGATTGAGCTTTTTCTGGAACTCCTCAAAATTAAGGGGCCGGTTATCATAGGCGGACGGAAGGCGGAAACCAAAATCGACCAGGGTGTTCTTGCGGGCCCGGTCCCCGTTGTACATCGCCCGAAGCTGGGAAACCGTTATATGGGACTCGTCAATGAACATCAGCGCGTCTTTCGGAAAATAGTCGAGCAGAGTTGAAGGAGGCTCTCCCGGACGGCGACCGTCAAAGTGACGGGAGTAATTCTCGATCCCGGAGCAGTAACCCATCTCCCGGATCATCTCAATATCGTACCTGGTCCGCTTCTCCAGCCGCTGGGCCTCAACGATCTTTCCGGCTTTCTTTAAGACCTTAAGCTGCTGCTCCATTTCCCTGGTGATCGACTGGATAGCGGTTTCGATCTGGTCTTCAAACGTAACATAATGGGTCCCGGGAAAAACATAGGCGACCGTTTTTTCGCCGATCTTACGCCCCGAGACCCCTTCCAGCTCCGAGATCCTGGCAACCAGGTCGCCGTCGAGCTCGACCCGCAGGAGATTCTTTTCGTAAGCGGGAAAGATCTCGATGCTCTCCCCCCGGACCCTGAAACGCCCCCTCTTTAATTCAAGATCGTTCCGCTCATACTTGACCGAGATCAGTTTTTGCATCAAGGCTTCACGGTCAAACCGTTCCCCCAGTTTAATAGTAATGACCGCCCGCTGATAATCCTTGGGGGTCCCCAACCCAAATATGCATGAGACCGAAGCAACAACGATGACATCACGGCGGGTTAAAAGCGACATGGTCGCCTCATGGCGGAGACGGTCCAACTCTTCATTGATCGCCGAATCCTTCTCGATGTAGGTATCGGTGTGAGGAAGATACGCTTCGGGCTGGTAGTAATCGTAGTAAGAGACAAAATATTCGACCGCGTTATTGGGAAAGAAGCTCCGGAATTCCTGGCAGAGCTGGGCCGCCAGGGTCTTGTTGGGAGAGATGACCAGGGTCGGCCGCTGGACCTTTTCAATAACGTTCGCCATGGTAAAGGTCTTTCCCGAACCGGTGATCCCCAAAAGGGTTTGGAATTTATCGCCGCCGGTCAGCCCCCTGGTCAGCGAGGTGATCGCTTTTGGCTGGTCGCCGCGCGGCTCAAAGCTGGAGACGATCTTAAAGTCGGGCATAGTGTTCTAAATAATAGCAAAAGCGCTGAAATTTGGCAAAAAACAGAGCGACAACTACCTGTCATGATCTGTTCAATCTTTTCCCGTCCGGGAAATACAGTTAAAATCGGAAATTGCGTCAGCGGAACTCTCTCCGCTCCCCGAGATCAAGTCAAAAGACGGATCGCTTTGGCAACCGAGGCGGCCTGGGAGCAGCTTGACCGGCCGGAAATCAGACGAACATTTCAACATGACCTGCAAAGAAAGGTCTTCCATCATAATCGAATAAGTTTTTGGACCTTTACCAGATTGCGGCTCCTCTCCCATACATTCGAGAACGGCAAAGGGATAGAAAATTACGGCTTGCTCCAGCCTACCAGAGAAGATGTGATCGATTTTTGCGGAGCTTTTGAAAGCCTGACCCGGGTCGGCAAAGGCACTCACCGCCGCGCCTTTTTAGCTATTATGGGAATATCGGCGGAAGAGGAGATCGATGACGCGGAGCCTTCTATCTATTGCGCCATGCTCGGAAAAATGGACAAGGAATACGACGGGCCAGCTTTTCCGACAATTGTTTCCATCGCGATCAGCGAAAGGCTGAAAGAGGACAAAGTGATAAAATACTCCAACGGGACCCAGGGGATTATCTTTTCCCTAAACGATCTTGATAAATACGGTTACCATGGAATGCCGACCCTGGGCAGGTTTAAGCCGCCGCGGGAAGCGAACCTGGTCCCTGGGAATTCCCCATTTCGTAAACCGTGGTAAATGGAACAAACCCCTTCTTGACGTTAAGCCGCTCCCTGATCAAGTTCTCTCCGACAAGACCCACTCCAAAGTTTTTGGTGACGTTAGCGTGAATAATCTTAAAGTTCGGCTGGCCCTTGTCCGGTGAAGTCGCCCAATAACTTTCCCGTTCATGGCCGGAATAGATATGAACCTGTGATGGCGCGACTCCGAATTCTCTCGCCAGGCTGGTAATAGCCGAACTGATATGCGACTTGCCGTATTGATCTTTAGAGGGGTCGGGCGTTTCCTTGAATCGGTTCCAAAGAAGCTGATTTACCCTGTCGCGATCTCTCTCTAATTCGACCATCTGGCGCGGGTTGGGAAAAGGGATCGAGGAAATCGCCGAATGGGCCATGTAAACTATG